>JAHKKJ010000416.1 GCA_020027655.1 Deltaproteobacteria bacterium
TCCAAGATCAGCTTCGCCCCGACGGAGCTCTAAATTAGCGAGAATTTATCATTCCCCCCGTTTTAAAGCAATTTCGCGAGCATCCACCGTGGACGCTGGATGGTTCATTGACAATCGGGGGCTTACGTTAGCGTGAAGAAGGATACCCCTCGGCGCGGATTGGCCACGAATCTTGATGATTGAAATCGAGTTCCGGGAAAGTTGGTCGTATTCTAGCTCCTCTGGGGAGCAGTGATTATAAGGCACACCTCCGCTTCACTTTTTGATTGATGCTGTCCATCTTGCCTGAGTCTGAAAACAGCAGGGCCAGCGACGGAGACCTATGCAGTCTGCTGGTTCGCCGGAAACTGCGACTATTTTCCGCCGCCCAGCGCCGATTGCACTGTTTTTAGCGTCTCGAGATTTTTCTGTAGCCCGTTGACATGGGTCTGCATCTCCGAGATCGAGGAGCCGAGCTGTGTCACCGAACCCAGAGAGCCCCCCGACTTACCGGCCTTGTCCAAAACGTCTCCCACACCGGGGATTTTTTGCGCGTCTGCGTAGCGCTGATTCACCGTTCCAACAAGAAAACCCAGGGCAAACACTCCTAAAATCATGCTGATCATGAGACCACGAGCCAAAATTCTCTTCGTCATCATTCCCTCCTGAACTTTTGTTTTTTAACAGCCTATTCTATATGCGTCTCTTATATATATAAGGTACAAACAGGGATGGCTATCCTAGATTCCCTGATTTTGGACTTCGAATTGCCTTAGGTTTCCCTCGACGACAGAGGAAAGAAGCAATGAATCTTCATAGAACCAGACCACCGCTCCCCGTTGATCCAGTGGAAAAGGCGCGGGGCGTTGAGGAACAGCGCCATCGGGAACAAACCAGCTTTACTTGTGTCTGTACACGCTCCACTTTGCAAGATAGAAAACAACAGCCAGAGCGAGAATGATTGCCAAAGGGGGAGCAATAGCCGCCATCGAAGACCTCCTTATTGTTGAGCCTCCGTTCTAGGACCACTGGAAAACTATAGGCCGATTCAGAAGGTCTGGCTGTCTACTATTGGACAATTCTGAAAGATTTGTTGGCGGCTCGCCTCACGTCTAGATTTCTCTTGTCAGATCCAGGTCATATCGCTAAAATGCCGGCTATTTTAGAGGTGGCAGTTATCTTATTATAGTCAGGGCGACCACGGATGACGAGCACGATCACGGTGGTTGTCCCAGAGCACGAGACCCGGGCACGGCTCTTAGCCTTCTTTTCGCTTTTCAGTTTCGATCATTCATCTTAACGCGCCGTTGTCCCCGTAGGTCTTGTTAGTCCGATTCAGCTCTGCGATCTCGCAAAGAAGTAGCCTGTTGTTTCGACGTTTCGAGAATTCTCGAAACGCCGAAGTTCCTCTAGAGGCCAGTTTGCGTGAGATAGCAGACCGACTGGGGGTGCGTGAAATATCGACGGTGAGTCACGCGGGTCACCAACAGCTTGCGGGAAAATAGTGCCGAGGCGAAAGAGTTGAAACGGGTCCGTAATAAGACTTATTCGCTTATTCAAGCCTGACACTACAAATGCTTGACAGTGGTCGGAAACGAAGGCCGTTGAGCGCTCATCCGCTACGAGTCATGTCGGCAGACGTTTTTAAACACAGTGCGGGAGAACTGAAAAACGGCAGAGGTAAATAGAAATGGATCACGCGGAAAATGAATTGCTCACCAGGGTCGGACCAGGGACTGCCGCGGGCGAAACTCTCAGGAAATACTGGTTGCCTGTCGGATTATCGACCGAGATCAACTCGGATGCGCCGAAACTCGTTCGCTGGCTCGGCGAGGATCTGCTGCTTTTTCGCGACGAGATCGGGCGCGTTGGATTGACCGAACCTAGCTGCCCGCATCGGGGTGCCTCTCTCGACTACGGCTGGATCGAGGCCGGCGGCATTCGCTGCTGTTATCATGGCTGGGTTTTCGACGTGAACGGGCGCTGTCTAGAACAACCGGGTGAGCCGCCCGATAGCAGCTTCAAGGACAAGATCAGGCTGAAGGCGTATCCAGTGCGGGAATTAGGCGGTCTGTTGTGGGCGTATCTGGGATCGGGTCAACCGCCGGAATTGCCCAACTATCATTTTCTCGTGCGCGACGACGGCGAGCGCCGTTTCTCGGGTTACGTGCGCGAGTGCAACTACATGCAGCAGTTGGAAAACGCGCTCGATCCGGTCCACGCAACGATCTTGCACGGCCGTCCCGTGCACGGCTTTCCCGCCGCGCCGGAATGGATGGAAACGCCGGATTTCAATGTTACGGCGACAGACAGCATGGCCTATTACGTGGCCCGGCGGAAAGGGCCGGAGTCAGGTACGGAATGGCATCGCGAGGTCGCGTATGTGCCGCCGATCATGGTCGTTCATCACGGCGGTTCTTTACCCGGTGACTCAGTGGCGGAAATGGTGGACGTCGCCTGGCGCATGCCGATTGATGATTACAACACACGCACCTTCACTTTGAAATGTTTGCCCGGCGCGATGGTCAAGCGCGGCAAGGTAGAGAAGCAGGCCCGGCCCAAACCGCCGCCGCTGATGAGAGGCACGCGCCGGCAATGGGACATGGCGACGATCAACGGACAAGACAATGCGGCGCAGGTCAGCCAGGGCCCGATTGTCGATCGCACACGGGAACATCTCGGTCATTCGGATCGCGGTGTTATTCAAGTGCGAAAACTTTGGCAGAGCGCGATTGAAAGGTCACTGCAAGGCGAGGACCCGCCGAATTTGATTCGCAACCCAACGCAAAACCACTTGGTTCACGTGGATGTCGTGGAGCGATTGGTAAAATCCGGGGAGCTTAGAAATCATGTGCCGAATATTGTCTATGTCAGCTCGTGAAGGCCGCGGCTGCTCGTTGTCGCTAATGAAACATTGGATCATCGGAAGTTTACTAGGCGCATGGTTCGTTGCCAGCGCTGACGCGGCGGAAACAAAACCGGCGTGGCAGCAGCAGTGGGAACAAATCGTTCAAGGCGCCAAAAAGGAAGGTCAGGTCACGGTTTACGTCCATAGCACTTATGCCCCCGTGCTTACTTCCGGTGCGTTTGAAAAGGTTTTTCCCGACATCAAGCTTGTAGTTGTCAGCGGCGTTGAAAACGATCTGGAGCGGCGCTTTACCGCCGAGCGTCGTGCCGAAAAATATTTAGCGGATGTATTCATGGTAGGCGTGCTACGGAGCAATGACTTCAAGCAAGCCAAGTATTTGGATCCCATCAAGCCGGTTTTGCTTCTGCCCGAAGTCGTCGACGAATCCAAGTGGTGGCAGGGAAAACATTATTACAGCGATCCGGAGAAACAATATCTGTTCAGATATGTAGCGTCCGCTCAGCTCGGTCAGATTTCTTACAACACGCAGTTGGTACAAGCAAAAGAATTCACGTCGTTTTGGGATTTCGTCAATCCAAGATGGAAGGGGAAAATTCTCGCGCGCGACATTCGCTTGCCGGGAACTGGCGGCAGCGCGATCCGTTTGTTTTACAACAGCCCGGAATTGGGTCCGGAATTCGTACGTAAGCTCTTCGCGGAAACCGACATCACGCTCTTTCGCGATCGGCGCCAAGGGCTGGATTGGTTGGCGGCCGGGAAATTTCCCATTTGCTTTTGGTGTGAAGGCGTCGAGAAGGCACACAGCCAAGGGCTTCCGGTTGATGTGTTTGGTCGGATGAAAGAAGGAGCGGGGTTGAGCGCGGGACAGGGAATTCTCACTCTGGTCAACCAGGCGCCGCATCCCAACGCTGCGCGAGTTTTTATCAACTGGTTTCTATCCCGCGATGGGCAGGTCAATTTTCAGAAGGCGCTCGGCAAAGCCGACGAAGGCTCGCCGGATTCTATGCGCATCGACATACCGAAAGGCGATGTCGATCCCAAGAGCCGTCGCATCGACGGTGTGAAGTATGTCGATACCGAACAATGGCAGGCAATGAAGGCAATACTGGCGCTCGTCGATGAAGCGCTCGCCGAGGCGAAAAAGAAATGATCTCGAGAAATCAACTTTCGCGAATAAGAACCTTCTGTCGGACCTTTGGTGGTTTTTTGCGGTTAAGGAGGAGAGCCACGGGGTCGGGCATAATAATCGATTCTGCTGAAAAACCCTATGAATGCTTCGACTAGGCTCAGCATGAACGGAAAATCTCCAATGATTTCAACCGCTCCTCCGTTCGTCTTGAGGCTCTCGAAGGATGAACGGAGGGTTTTTCAGCAGAATAATAATCATTACGATCTTTGATTGCTTTTTTTTAAAGTATTCACGTAGCGTCCAGTATTTCCGAAGCGTAGATCGGTTATTTGCATACCAGAGCGACTGAGATGTTTCGTCGTGTTGATCTTCCCGCGCGGGTCCCTGGAAAATTGTTGCTGCACAGCATGCCTGGCCGCTTTGAAGCGATCGAGAGGGTTTGGCAACAGGTGAAGAGCGAAGCGGTCGGCGCGATCGTCTGTTTAGCGGAACAATACGAAATCCGCCTGAAA
>JAHKKJ010000053.1 GCA_020027655.1 Deltaproteobacteria bacterium
GCGACGCGCTCCTGATGCATTTCGTCGTTGAAGTAAGACCGGTTGTCGGCCACCACGATCATCACGGGAATCTCAAAGTGAGAGGCGGTCCAAAGCGCGCTCACGCCCATGAGGTAGTCGCCGTCACCGAGGACGCCGATGGTGAGCCGATCCGTCTCCTTCAGCGCCAATGCGGCGCCGATGGTGTGCCCCGGACCGGTGCCGACGGCACCACCACCATCATTACCCAAAAACGACAACGGTCCGTCGAACTCATAGGCTTCCCCCGGCCAGCCGATGGGCAGGCGGGCAAGAGTTACAGGGCGTTTTTTAGCAAACTCCCTAACGGTCATCGCCATATCCCACAAAGTCATCGGCTGCCCGCGCGCCGGCGACGACTTGCCCATCGGCACATCGTTCCAATGCGGCAGGTTTTTCATCTCGGGTCGGGTTTTGACTTTGAACGTCTTCTTGGCGTCCAGTTCGTCGAGCATCTGCGCGACGAATTGATCGGGCTCGGCGAAGATGGGAACGTCGACCGCGGCAAGGGCCTGATGGTCCATGCTCCATCCATTGGTGCGAATGCTATCGACGGAACAATGGATGACCGTCTTGTCGGCGGGATTCTGGGTCTGGGCTGTGCCAAGGCTCAGGCGAAACACTCCGGCGAGATCCAGCCAGTCGAGGCTAATGATGAGGTCCGCCTTTTCGATCAGCGCTGTGGCGGCTTTGCTCGGGCGCAAGCACGGCGCGGCGAAGTGCAACGGATGCGTCGTTGGGAAGGCCGCCGGATCGTTGCTGCTGGTCAGCACTGCGGCGCCGATGGCTTCGGCAAACCGGACACGGCGGTCCCAGTCCGCCTGCTTGCGGGAGACGCGGCCCATGAGGATCAGCGGAAACTTTGCTTTGGCGATGGCTCTCAAAGCCTTCAGCACGGAGTCCCGCGGCGCTGCGGGTGAAGGCGCCGGCGCGAAACGCGCCGGATCGGGAATCGAAATCTCTTCCGTGAGCGACGACTCCTGCAAACCGGCGTCGAGGCAAATATAAACCGGTCCATAGGGCGCGCTGCGCGTGATCTGGTTGGCTCTCAGCACCGATTCCACCGCCGCCTGAGCCGAGGCCGGCTGATCGTCCCATTTGGTGTAATCACGAACGATGGAGGCTTGATCCTTCGAGGTGTGGATCCAGTCGATCCAGGGACGGCGCCGATGCGCATCCACCGGGCCGGTGGCGCCGAAAATCACCATCGGGGTGCGATCGCACCACGCGTTGAAGATCGGCATGCTCGCATGCATCAGCCCGACATTGGCGTGCAGCGCCACAGCCATCGGCTCCTCGGTCACCTTGCCATAGCCGTCGGCGATCGAGACCGCGTGCTCCTCATGCAGGCAGATGACCATCTGCGGATTGCTGTTGCCGAGATAATTGACGATGCTGTCGTGAAATCCACGATAGCTGGCACCGGGCACCAGGGCGATATATTTTAGGTCAAGCCTTCGGGTCACTTCGGCAACGACATCGCTGCCCCACTTCATTTGCGGTTTTCCCAAATTCTCAGGCCGGTCGATTTGGGACTTGTTGGACTGCCGAGTTTTCGACTCGGTTGTTCTCCTGGCGATTTCTGCTTTCACTGGATTCCCTCCCCTCTATAGCTTGTTCCAATCGTTCAAGCCGTTCCACCGCTCCGCTCCGTTCAATCCCCCACCTCTTTCCTCCCCCGCGTCCGCCAAAGGACGGATCAGCCTCCGGCTGACGCGGGGGAGGATTAAGGAGGGGGCTGAAACGGCTTAAACGTTTGGAACGGCTTGAACGGCTGCTTACCCCGTCGCTTTGGCGTACTTCCCGGTGAGCTGCGGGGTGGGCACTTCCAGCCCTTTTTCCTGTCGCTGTAGCCGTGTCTCCCTTGCCCACGTGCGCTTGAGATCGTCGCGGATCTTCACGTGCAACCGTCCCAACGGCTCGGTTTCGAGCTCGACGAGGTCTCCGTCCTGGAACGGGTTCAGGCCGCGGTGATTGGTCCCCAGCGCCAGGACGTCGCCCGGCTCTAGCGGGTGAATCGAGCTGACCCATTCGATGCAGCGCGGGATCTTGTGCGCCATGTCGCTGGTGTTGTAGTTCTGCATCAAGGTCCCGTTCACCCACAGCCGCACCTGGAGATTGTCCGGGTCCTTCACCGCGTCGGCGGTCACGATATAGGGGCCCATGGGCGCGAAGGTGTCGCGCGACTTCATCTGATAAAACGTGTTGCCGGCGGGCGGCAGGCCCCGCGCGGATCCATCGATGAAGTTCAAATAGCCGAAGATATATTCCATCGCCTTTGCGGCGGGCACGTTGGCGGCGCGCTTGCCGATCACCAGCGCCAGCTCCGCTTCGCCCTCGAAGATGGTGGCGGGCACGTCGGGCAGCACCATGGTGTCGTTGTCGCCGATGACGCAGCCCGGCGACTTGTGGAACGCGTTGATCGGTGCCGGCTCCTTGCGCGTACCGTCTTCCATGTAGTTCACCGCCATGGCGTCGATGTTAACCGGTCTCGGCAGCGGCGGCCGGATCCGCACCCCTGCGAGCGGCGCGCCATTGCCGGCGGCGGCCGCTTTTTCCAAAGCGCCGCGGTAATCCGCGAAACGCTCGATCAGACCGCTGATCAAGTTGTGTGGCCCGGTGTGCGGGATGTCGCGCACCACCTGCGACACGTCCACCACGGTATCGCCCTTCAATACGCCCAGTTTGAAATCATCGAAAAACAGTAGTTTCATGGGTCCCTCCTTAAGAATTGTTTTGGAAAGTCGTAAGCCGTGAGGGATAAGTGCGCAGGCATAGAGGACGAAGCCCCAGTCACTCGTCACTCTCTTCCGTCACAGCTGCTGTCACTAGTTATCGATCACTTGTCAATGTTTGGGTATAGGGGCAAGTTCGGTGCTAAGTCAATATGATCCTTTGATTTGTAATGAGTGACCGTGCGCTAGTCTTCCACTAACATCAGTGAACTAATTTGCTGGGCTATTGCTTGGTCTTGAATCATAGTGGAATCCGGGCAATTAGGGCCTACCATCGATCCTTCCCCATAGCCCAGCGATCTAGACTCGCCAGATACTCCCGAAACAAAACCATGCGCATCGCCACGGCACGGCGCACACGATCCTGCCGCTCCTCGGTGGTCGCGTAGCGCTTGAGGAATTCCTGCGGCACGCTGCCGTGTCCCTCTTCGTCTTGGGTAATGAGCCGGTATGGCTGTTTGATCCACTCGGGCACGTCGGGGGACTTCAGGCACATCTGAATGAGGTAATTGGCGACGGTTTCGCCGGCGAGAGAAAGCCCGGCGATCCGCTCGCAGGTCTCATTGAGCCCTTCCATCGCGTTGAACATGGCGATCTGCGCCGGTAGCGGTTTGTAGTCAAAGGGTTCTGCACCTAAATCGCGGATGCGTTTGGACAGAAGCTCCGCATGTATCATTTCTTCATGGGCGGATTCTGCCATCGTCGCTTTGACGTCTAACTCCGGCGTGGTCTTGAGCCAGGTACCGAACAGATCGGCGGCGCGCAGTTCATTAAACAGGCGACTCTTCATCACTCGAATGCGTTCTTCGTCCGTGCGCAGAGGAACGTAACAGTAAGCCGGCGGGTTGGTATCAAGGAACCGGCAGAATTCATGCACCGGCGCCAAGATTTCGTTTAGAAATTCTTCGCTGTTCATGGCCTTATAAAGGTTTAAGCTGTTCAAAATGTTCCACACGTTCAAGCTGTTCCAGCCCCCTCCTTTTATCCTCCCCCGCGTCGCGAGGGAGGAAAGAGATGGATTGAACGGAGCGTAGTGGTTGAACCGTTTGAACTTTGGTTGTCGCCTTACACATGCCAGCCCTTTTGGGAAATATCGATGCCGTTGCCCTCAGGGTCATGAACGCGGTACTCCGCAAAAGGTATTCGGTCCGGCCGCGCGGCGCCTTCGGTCCGGCCGCGCGGCGCCGCGCCGCACGCCGGCCTTCTCCGCCCTAGTTTGCATTTCTTCATTGCTCTTAACGTGAAACCCGAAATGATTGAGCCCGATGGGCTCTTCTTTTCGCTGGTACAAGAGCGCCAGGTTCAAATAGCTGTCGGAAACGAAAATTGAAGATCGGTCCGTCCGTTCAACTTCTTTCATGTCGAGGACCTGACAGTAGAAATCGGCGAGTCGCTGCGGGTTCGGCGTGTAAAGGGCGATATGACGGATCGGCACAGGTCCTTGCCGAAACGACACATCAAAAGCCCGCTCACACAGGCCGATAAGGTTGCCATCCGGGTCGCGCATTTCGTACTCGATGCCGGTATTCGCGCCGCGTTCAACCAGGCTTTGCTCAGCATCCGCCATCCGCGCTAGTTTCATCCGAATCGATTCAAGTCGAGCGGTTTCGAAACCCAAGCCTTTTAGACCTGTCGCTGCGCTATTTGTCTCCGGTAGCAGAGCGAGATTAAAGGTTCCGTCAGAAAGAAAAACCGCTCCTCCCGCTTCGCCAATTTGATCAAGCTCAAAAACTTCCTGGTAGAAGGCAGACAATTTGGCCGGATCCTCGGCGGAGATCGCCAATCGACGTAATTGAGGCATATTCCCGGGACGCGACGAAATCAGTTCATTCCCTGAGCCAGATGCGCTAATCTGACTTTACCGGCTGAAAGTGACGACCCTTTCACCGGCAGCAGCAGGCTAAACACACTCCCCACTCCGACTTCGCTCGAAACTTGAATCGTGCCGCCCAGCGCTGCCGCGAGCTTCTTGGAGAGACCCAGACCCAGTCCGGTGCCGCCGTATTGTCGGGTTGAAGAGCCGTCGAGTTGACGAAAATCTTCGAAGATGATCTGCTGATCCTCTCTCTTGATCCCGATACCCGTGTCGGCGACGGCTATCTTCACAAAATCCGTTCCGCCTTCTTTGACAGCCTGAATTGTCAGATCGATCCTTCCTCTTTCAGTGAACTTGAGCGCGTTGGTTAAGAGCTGCACGAGGATTTGTTGCAGTTTTTGCGCATCGCTTTCAATGGTATCGATGGTCGATTCCATGTTGATGCCAAACTGGATCGGTCGTTCTCGAATCAGCCTCTGGGTCATCATCTTTAACCCGAGCAGGATTTCCTTGAGCTGGACGACCTCGAACTGGGCGATTGAAATGTCCTCTTCTATGCGCGAAAAATTCATCAGGTTGTCCATTAGGTGTGCCAACTCCTCGCCGTTGTTGACAAGGCGGTCCAAGACTTTGCGCGCCTCTCCCTGGAGATGCGGATTTAACAACAATACTTCCGCGTAGCCGACGATCGTGCTCACCGGGGTCCGGACTTCGTGGCAGATATTGGCAACGAACTGTTTCTTAACTCGATCCATTTCAATTAATCGTTTATTGGTCGCCTCCGCTTTGGCGTAAGCTCTCATCGATTCTTCATAGAGTCGTCCATTTTCCAGCGAAAGAGAAAGCTGGTCCGTCAAAATGACCAACAAACGAAGATCTTCGGCACTGTATTCGCTGCGCGATCGCTTCGTGCCGTAGGAAACAAATCCCCGGACCTGGCGTTCAAAGACCAACGGAACCAACAGCTCTGTTCTCCATCGCTCGAAAACCGCCAACAGAACAGCGCGCTTTTCTCGGAAGAGGGGATTCGTCGTCACTTCACCCCGGGATATACCATGATGATAAGGGCTGCCTTGCCCCGCCGCCAGCGCTCGCACGCCGTCGGCAACGTCCGCGCTGCGCTGCTCCACACCGTCCGTCGCAACCATCAGATACTCGTCGGTTTCCTTTAGGCCATAGGCCAAGCTCACTGTCTCAATGCCCATTCGGTCCCTCACTCTCTGGACAAAACCAGTAGCAACTGCCGGCGGCGAAGCCAACGAGCGGAGAAACAGACTCACTTCTTCCTGGACTTGTGCCGGGTCGTAATCCTGGCGATAGATATAGCGGTTTACCGCGGTTTCAATCCAACGCAGGAGTGGATTAAAAAAGAGCACGACGAGCACGGAGAAAAACAGCGGAACGAGCGGATCATTATCGTAAACCCCGGCCCACGGACCTAAAAGAACGACCACGACGGCGTACATCGCCAACAGGAACGCGGTGAGCGCAATCCGGCTCAAGCCGATCTTCAAAGCATTGCCGAGATCAAAGAGGCTGTATTTTAAAAGCGCATAGGCAACGGAAAGAGGAAAGAAGACCGTTGGTACTAACGCAACGTTGTAGGGAATAGCGAGTTGAAACGAGCTGGTAAGCACCGTGCTGAGCGTGGGAAGCAGAAATCCCAGCAGAGCGCCGACGAACATCACGCGAAGACGCGATCGCTCCAAATCGGCCAATGACCCGCGCAACGCCGACCCGATGACAGCTAAAAAAGCCAGGGCGCCGACGCAGGTAAAAACATACCCGGCGCGAAAAACATAGATCCAAGTCTCCGACCGGCCAAAAAACGTCAAACTGTTCAACCCACCGAGAAGAAGAGCGATCCCATAGATGCAGACCAGATAAACAGGATGAGATCGTCGAAGAGGTTTACCGGTCTTTAACAACAGCGCTAAGTGAACGGCCGCGCTTGGAGTGAAGGTCAAAGCAAAGATCCGCAACTCCTTTGGCAATACGCCGGCCGTCATGAAATCGAATGTCGCCTCGAACCAGACAAAAACCGCCATTACCATAAAGCAGAGCGGTACCACTGCGGGAGAAGAAGCGTGAAAGTAATAGGGCGCCACGCCGATAATTAAAAACGCAATGCCCATCACTACATAAACACCAAAACTCAAAAACCAATCATGCAAAGATAGAGTCATTGAAGGGACGGTAAACTCCAATGTCTGCGAATCTCGGATGACGCGGTAATAGAAACTAGAGCCGGCTGGTGCGCTCTTAACGAGATCATACAATTCGCCGCGCTCGCGTAACGGTCGACCGTTGACGGCGACGACGCGGTCCAAGGCCCGCACTCCTGCCAGCCCAGCGCTCCAGCTGGGAAGAAAATAGGGCCCTATGGTTAGATTTTCGTGCAAGAAAAAACCAGGAAAGGGTCTAGAAATCCACTGGAATGAAGCGACCAGAGTTCCACCGATGAGCAGAAGCGCGATGAGACCCATAGTCGCCAGCAGCAGTTGTCGTCGCCACGGTTGTTTACCCATGTAGCCTCCTCCCCTGGGGCAGATTGCCTGCTGGATCGAAAATCGCCGCATGGGCATTTATCAAGCCGGAGCGATCCATGTCAAGACGCAAGGGATAGGGGAATTTACCCGACTGAAAGACAGGTCAGCCCACCGGATTATTGGCAAGCTTAAAGCGCAGAGAGGATTCGTTAGGATATGATGGATATCGGAGATTGCCCAGACCAGCAGATTGCGGAAAGGTTCCGCTAGATCTTTTCGATAGTTTCGCTTGGTAGGACTATGCGGGTTTGGCGACCCAAGATCTCTAGTAAAACTGCGACGCGCTCGCTGCCCTTCATTTTTTTCTCGAAGATCGCCTCGAGACCGGAAAAGGGCCCCTCATTGATCTTGACCGCATCCCCCGGCTTTGCCGAAACCAGTTCTATTTGGGCTATGCCGTCCGGGCAGCGCTCGCGCAAAGACGTGACAATCTCGCCTCCAACCTCGGCAATGTGATTGCCGAATTTAAGAAAATCTCTAACCCCTGGAGCGTAGCGAGCGGCTTTTCCGGATTCTAAGAGATCGAGCCGACAAAAAAGATAACCGGGAAAAAGTGGAACGAGAACCCAGTGAAACCGGCTGCCAATTCTCCGCCGCGTTCGCATCCAAGGTAAAAAGACTTCGATGCGGAGATCGGAAAGCCGTTTTTCAACTTCCTTTTCTCTGTTGGCCTTCGTCTGCATCGCATACCAACGAAGACCGGGTTCAATGTGCAAAGACTCCTTGCTCATAGGACGAGCCTTCTCCTTCAAATTTTTTTAGAGTAGGTATTGCTTCGACGGATTGTAACAGACAAACGCGCCGATGCTAATACGGATAGAAAGGATTGCGATCAACGGGTTGGCTCAAGGAGGAATTTTCTTGACTTTCCTCACAAATAAAGGTTCAATATGTGTAAGAAACGGGTGAACTGAATAACAAGTTCTTTGATGGCGTCTAAAGGTCAAAGAAATGAGCTGGCTGGCCGACCAGAAAAGCAACAAAAGGAGGTCGAACGCAAGCCTTGAAATATTCCCGATTCTCCCCTGACGGTATTCCCAGATCAACCCCTTTTTATTTCTGTTTCCTATCTCAAGGTGATGCGCGAAATTAAAATAGTGCTTTCACCGACTTATCTTCATCTCCACCGTCACAGCTTATTATTATTGCCTGAGCGATCGACGATCCTGTCGGTAGGAACTCACGTGTCTGCAAGTAAGCAAATCAATTTCGCAAAGGGAGGCTGCTGGAATGGACCATAACAAGGAATTCGAGACAATTATCAAACAGGACCGAGATCTTCATCATACTAGATCTTGGCGGGGCAATCTCCTGGGCTATCTGGAAAAGGTCAAGGATGATCCCACCACCGCCAAGTTATCACACGCCCGTCTTTACGACAGAATGATGAAGGCTGGCGTCAGAGACATCCACGAAAGCGGCGATCCCCACGTCAAGCGGCTGTACAAAGACGAATCCATCAAGGTGTACGATTTCTTCGCTGATGAATTCTTCGGCATCGAAAAAACCATCTCCCAGATCGTGCGTTACTTTCACGCCGCGTCACTGAAGGGCGAGGAAAGCCGGCAGGTTCTCTATTTGATGGGGCCGGTAGGTTCTGGAAAAAGCTCGTTGGTCGAGAAGCTGCATAGGGGGTTAGAAGAGAGCGAGTCCATCTATGCCATCGAAGGCTGCCCGATGTTTGAAGAGCCGCTTCACCTGATACCGCGCCATCTCAGAAAAGAATTTGAGAAAATGCTCGGCGTTCATGTGGAAGGAGATCTCTGTCCGGTTTGCCGTTTTCGGCTGAGAGAAGAGTTCGGCGGCAAGTACGAAGAGTTTCCGGTGTGCACGTTGGAGTTTTCCAAGCGATCGCGGATCGGTATCGGCGTCGTTCCTCCGGTGGATCCCAACAATCAGGACACCTCGGTGCTGATCGGCAGTGAGGACATTTCCAAACTGGATCTTTACTCGGAAGGCGATCCTCGGGTGCTAGAACTGAATGGAGCGCTGAACATCGGCAATCGCGGCATGGTAGAATTCATCGAAGTTTTTAAGAACGAGATCGAATATCTGCACTGCATGATCACGGCGACTCAGGAAAAGGTCGTCCCTGCCCCGGGTCGGCATGGTCTCGTCTATGTTGACACTGTGATTGTCGCCCATTCCAACGAAGCGGAGTGGCAGAAGTTCAAGTCAGATCACACCAACGAGGCGATTCTCGATCGCATCGTCGTCGTCCGCGTACCCTATAACTTGCGCCTATCCGAGGAAGTAAAGATTTATCAGAAGATCATCCGCAATTCGGATTTCCGTGCTCATGTTGCCCCCCACACCCTGGAGATCGCCTCGATGTTCGCGATCCTGTCGCGCCTCGAGCCGACCAACAAGTGCGATCTCATGACCAAGTTAAAGCTTTACAACGGCGAAGAAGTCGTCGAGAAAGGAAGAACCAAGAAAGTCGACGTCCAAGAGCTACGCGATGCTTCCAAACGTGAAGGGATGAACGGCATCTCGACGCGCTTTATTATGAAGGCCTTGGATAATGCACTCTCGGATAACACCGCCGGCAATTGCATCAATCCGATAAACGTGCGCGAGGCTTTGGTGAATATGGTCAAAGAAGCCGACCTGTCGGATGATACACGGAAGCAGTACCTGGAGTTTCTCCAGGATACGCTGCACAAGGAGTACCTGGAAGTCCTCGAAAAGGAGATTACCCGCGCGTTCGTCTACTCGTACCAGGAACAGGCCGAGGTTCTGTTCCAGAATTATCTCGACCATGCCGAAGCCTATGTCAACAAGAGCAAGGTCAAGGATCGCAACACCAAGGAAGAACTGAACCCGGACGAAGGTTTCATGAAATCAATCGAGGAGCAAATCGCTATCATCGGCTCGGCGGCCGATGGCTTCCGTCAAGAAGTCATTGCCTACCTCTGGGCGGCGAACCGCAGAGGTGAGAAGATCGACTACCGGAGTTACGAGCCATTGAAGGAGGCCATCGAGAAAAAGCTCATCACCTCGGTCAGAGACTTGAGCCGGGTTATCACCAAGGCCAGGATGCGCGACGAGGAGCAATCGGAGAAATACAACACGATGGTGAAAAACCTTCTCGACCGCGGCTACTGCCATACCTGCGTCGATATGATTCTCAAGTATGCGGCGAATAATCTGTGGAAAGACTAGCGTCGGAACGGCAACTCTGTTGTCGTGATTCTTGTAACTGACATGGAAACTATTTTTCGCCCATATCACCCAGCGTCCGGACAGCGCAGTGATCGCAGCGCCGGCGACCGCTTGCGCCATCGCCAAAAAGTGCGTGAGGCGATCCGCAACAACATCGCCGACATTATCGCCGAAGAATCGATCATTGGTAAAGACAACAACCGCATCGTTAAGGTGCCGATACGGGGGGTGAAGGAGTACCGGTTCGTGTACGGTGAGAATGTCCCCGGAGTCGGCCAGGGCGGCGACGGCGAACTCCAGCCCGGCCAAACCGTTGGCAAGGGCAAAGAAGGCGCCCAAGGTCACCAGGCCGGCGACCAGGCCGGCGTCGATTACTATGAAACCGAGGTCAGCTTGGATGAGCTCGTCGAGGTCATGTTTGAGGATCTGGAGCTTCCCGACCTCGACCGCAAAAACCTGCGTCAGATGGAGGTGGAGCGGCAGTTTCGTCACAAAGGATTCAGAAAAAAGGGCATCCGTGTTCGTTTAGACAAAAAACGCACCGCGCGCTCCAGAGTGAAACGGAAGAAAGCCTCCCAGCGGGCGGACGTGGCTGCCTTGCACGGTGAGCGGTTTCCTTTTCACAAGGATGACCTCAGATACCATCATACCGTGACGGAGACCCGCCGCGAGTCAAACGCCGTCGTGCTCTGTATTATGGACACTTCGGGTTCCATGGACACGATGAAAAAATATTTGGCGCGGAGCTTCTTTTTTCTACTCTATCGATTCCTTTGTACACGCTATGAAAACGTCGAAATCGTCTTCATCGCGCACCACACCGAGGCCCAAGAGGTGACCGAAGAAGAATTCTTCCACAAAGGCGAATCCGGCGGAACCTTCATTTCATCGGGCTACAATAAGGCATTGGAAATCATCTACGAGAGATACCACCCGGGTCTTTGGAACGTCTATGCCTTTCACTGTTCCGACGGCGATAATTTCGAATCGGACAACCCCGCGGCGCTTAAAGCAGCTACGGAGCTGGCACGGATCTCAAACCTTTTTGGCTACGGTGAAATCAAACCTTTGGGGGCGGGGTACTACGGCAGCAGCATGATCCAGTTTTTTTCCCAGATCCAGGAACCTAACTTCCAAACCGTTCAAATCCAGCGCAAAGAAGATATCTGGCCTTCGTTCAAAACCTTTCTCACCAAAGACCGCGTCCGCGACGACGCGGCGTAGATCCACAGTCCATGGCCGCAGCCTACACCATCGAGGATCTTCAGGAATGGAACCACCGGATTATCGACCTGGTCCAAGATCTCGGCCTTGATCCGTATCCTCAAGAATTCGAGATCTGCGATCACGAACAGATGCTCTCATATATGGTCTATTCCGGGATGCCTTCGCACTACTCGCACTGGTCCTATGGCAAGGCCTACGAGAAACTGAAGACCCTATATGACTACGGCTTGAGCGGGCTTCCCTACGAGATGGTGATCAACGCCAATCCCTCCATCGCCTATCTCATGCGTGACAATACCCTTGCGCTTCAGGTTCTTACCATGGCGCATGTCTACGGCCACAACGATTTTTTCAAAAACAATTTCACTTTCAGAACGATTCGGTCCGAATTCACTATCGAAACGTTCAAAGCGCACGCAAACCGCGTGCGTCATTATGTCGAGGATCCGAGCATCGGACTGGAGAAAGTGGAGCGCATTCTGGATGCCGCCCATGCCCTTTCCCTCCAGTGCCGGCGCAATCTTTCCATCCGGAAACCAACCGAAGAAGAGCAAAAAGAAGCCAAGCTCCAGGATTCGAAACCGCCGGCTGACCCGTTTCAATCAGTCCACCGGCGCAAGGAGTGGGTGTCACCCGATTTGGCCAAGATCCCGGTTGAGCCGGAAGAAGATATTCTTCTTTTCATTCGCGACCACAATCCTCAGCTCGCGGAATGGGAAAAAGACTTGCTGACCATGGTTCACGAACAAGCCCAGTATTTTATTCCGCAGATTGAGACCAAGATTATGAACGAAGGCTGGGCGAGCTTTTGGCACAAGCGCATCCTTGAGGCTTTGGATCTTCCTCAGAGCCTTAAAATCGAATTTCTGATCCGGCATACGCAGGTTTTGAGTCCCATCCCCGGCGGTCTTAACCCCTATCACGTCGGCATGAAGGTTTGGGAAGACATCGAAAAGCGTTGGAGCAAGCCGGATCCTGAGGAAGAAAAAGAATACGGACCGAAGAAAAAAAATGCCCGGGAAAAACTCTTTGAAGTGCGTGAAGTCGAACGGGACAGTTCGTTTTTGCGGCGCTATTTGACCGAAGGCCTGATCCGCGAGCTCAATCTCTTCGAGTACAAGTCGCGCGGCAATGAGAAGGTGATCAGCCGGGTGGCCGACGAAGACAGCTGGCAAGCGATCAAAGATACCTTGATTCAAAATGTCGGCACGGGAACGATCCCGGTCATCAAGATAGAAGACGCCGATTACGGCAATAACCGTTGCCTCTTTCTTAAACACAGCCACGACGGACGCGACCTCCAGCTCGAATACGCTGAAAAGACCCTTCAATATCTGCGCCAGCTATGGGCACGGGAGGTTGCTCTCGAAACCCTTATCAACGACAAGAAATCCGTCCTTGGCTTTGCTGATGACAAATTGACGATCAAACCGGTTCATTAGCTCTTCCTTTTTAAGGTTTAAGGCCTGGCCTTTAGTTGCCAACGCACCTTCCGGTATGTAACTTTTAAGCGTCGCGGAGAACGCGATGACTAGCCACAACGACCTAACGACTATTCAGAACTGCATAGACAACCGGCTCGACGACGCCGCCATCGGCGACCGCCGAATAGCCGGCGTTATCGGCGATGCGCCGTCGCATTACTCGAAGAGCCCTGCGTTATGGAACGCAGCCTTCTATGATTTGGCTATGAACGCAATCTACCTGCCTTTTGACGTCGCCGCGTCTCACCTCCGTAATTTCGTCTCCGCTTTGCGAAACAGTGATCGTGTCATGGGAATCAACGTGACCGTTCCCCACAAAGTTCAGATTATGGATTTCTTGGACGAGCTGGATGCGAGCGCGGAGCGAGTCCAGGCCGTCAACACGGTGGTCAAAACCTCTGTCGGCCGGCTGATCGGCCACAACACCGACGGCGAAGGTTTTGTCCAAAGCATCCTCGCGGCGCAACCGGGACGGAAAGCAGCCTTTATGAAATCGCTTACAGGAACCGACGTGTTGCTTTTGGGCGCCGGCGGCGCAGCGCGGGCGGTTGCGTTTCATGTGTCCGATCACATGAAGAGCGGGAAGCTGGTGATCAGCAACCGAACCTTGGACCCCGCGGCCTCCCTCGCAGCCGAGCTACGGAAGACGGGCCGCAACGCAATGGCGATTGGCGAAGCGGAAGTCTCGGACTGGGCACCGAAAGCCGGTCTGATTATTAACAGCACCATGAAAGGCCAAGGAGGTCTGCGTAAGTTGTCTCACGACGAATTGACAACCCTGGAACCCTTCTCGTCGCTTGCCCCGGCGCGCGCCCCGGTGTTGCGGGACTTCTCGGGCAGCGAAGCGGAGATGCAACGGCGCTGGAGCGAAGTTGCCGGAGCCGAGATTGAGGCCAACCATAGAGTCTCGCTGGCGATTGCCGCTGCAATTCCCAAAGCTGTCGGTTTCTACGATCTGATTTACCACCCGGAAGAGACCGTCTTTCTGCGCCACGGCCGGCTAACCAACCATCCGACGATGAACGGCAAAGCCATGATCGTCAATCAAGCCGTCATCGCGTTTTGTAAGCACATCTGCGGCGCGGAACTCCGGGCCAGAAGGATCGATAACCCCGAAACATCCAGACGCATCTTGGAGGTCATGGATCGCGCGTGGTAGGGGGTTCGTCGCCGCGCACGCTGAGGAATATTAATGGCAAAGATCACCTTTATACTTGGCTTGTCCGGTTCCGGAAAAACTTACCTGTCGGAGCGATTGAAAAAGGAAACGGGTGCGGAAGTATTTACCAACTTATTGGTAGACGATAGCGGCCTCACTGCGCTCATTGAATCCTTACGCAACGGTAAGGATTGTATAGTTGACGAGGTGAGATTTTGTCTGCCGGCTTATCGAGAGCAAATCCTACAGTCGCTTTCACAAATCACAGACCTTGATATGCGCTGGATTTGCTACGAGAATGATCTAGAGACGGCAAACTGGAATGTCATCCATAGGACAAATAAAGGTGACCCGGAAGGGCATTTGGATCTAAACCTCCGGTTGCATCCTCATTATACTTATCCCGCCAATGCCGAAATAGTTCCGATCCAGCGAATCTGATCGCGCCCATCTTACTCTGTCCGACGTCTTCTCTTTACTATCAGGTGGGATTGCCTATTTCCTGCCCGAATCGGCGAGTTTCAACGCTTTCACCAATTTGGATTTGCAACAAATCCTCTCCGACCACTAAGGGCCCGGAGTATTTTTCTCTCGTTGCTGGGATCAAATCCTCAGCCGTGGCACCGCCGAACAACAAGAGATGATTGTAGACCGCTAATTTTGGATTGACGCGGGAGAAGATTTCACCGGCTTGGTGCGGCGTTGTGTGATTGCGACCGATTCTTTTGAGCTGCTCCGGGCTTTCCACGGCACTTCCGGCGGCAGCGGTGACCTCGTGGACAAGCACGTCAACGCCTTGTGAATGCCGGATCAGGTTTTCATTAAACGTCGTGTCCCCGGATAGCACTGCGGCGCGGTCTTGATAATCGATTCGGTAGCCGTAGGCCGGAAGGTCCTCGCCGCCGTGATCCACTTCGAAAGCGCTGACTCTGATCCCGTCCCGGTCAAGCACGACTCCTTCTTTGATTTCGTGGGCAAGTAACCGCACGCCGTCAGGCGGGTAGTTTCTGCTCCGGACGCGAATATCGACGGCAAAAGCCTGGGGCAAATGGTCCATCATTTGTTGGGTTCCTTCGGGACCCCAGACATTAAGTGGCTGGTTTCGTTTGCCCCAAGGCCGGCCGATCCATCCCGTCAGCCAGAGGTCGGGAAAGCCCACGACATGGTCGGAATGGTGATGCGTAAGAAACAATCCCGTAATATCGCTGAAAGGAATCGCCAACTGGTAGATGCGCTGCATGGCGCCCCGGCCGGCATCGACGATGAACTTTTCGTTTCCAACTTCGATGAGCGTACTGGGTCCGAAACGATCCAATCTCGGGGGTGGCGCGCCGGTCCCCAAAAGGGTCACCCGAAAAAGATCTCGAGATGGTGTCGCCATGAATGCTCCTTAAAGGAGGGGCATTAATTGTCTTGCAAAAGCGAATTCCTATTGGCTTCGCGCGTACAAATACGAGTAGCTGTAACAAGACTTATTTTGCTACAAACGGAAATGATTTAGCAGAATGAACCCGCCCCAGGCCAGCAGGGCTACCCCTACTGGGGCACTCAGTTTCCGTCCCCACGGCATATTCTTCTCCACGGCCATAACCGCCCCCAGCACTAACATCCAGGCGACATTCCCGACACCCACAGCAAACATCAAGAGCATCAACGCCCAGCAGCAGCCCACACAAAAAATGCCATGATGGATACC
>JAHKKJ010000417.1 GCA_020027655.1 Deltaproteobacteria bacterium
CACTGGAACGCCATAGTGAGGTAGCAATTGCCTTGCGGACTGTTGATCCTGCGATTCACGGATATCGCCACATCCCCTATGCGACCATGTCGGTGGCCGACCAAGAGGAAGAGCTCCGTTCGGCAGAAAAGTCATTCTCGAGCTACGGAGTGCGAGCACAGGGGTTTCGTGCACCGTACCTTAGTGCCAATGATGCAACTTTGCAGATACTCTCTCGACGAAAATTCCTCTTCGATTCCAGCCGCCCAGTCTTCGTGTTACCCAATAGTCATCAAGCCTCTGACGCCGCGCGACTCCAATCCATTTCGCGTTATGGGGACCTTCCCCGGGGTCCAGCACTTCCAAGCATTGAACACGGAGTAATCGAACTTCCGGTCGCGCTTCGAGGACAACGGCGCGTTTGGGATGACCCTCTTCATCGTAAACTAAAGCGAAGCTTCTGAACCCAATGTAAGCAATCAGAGAGCGGACAGCAGGCTCAAGCGGCAGCCGGCTCAGCCGCAGATTCAGTAATTTACTCTCTGTTGCCGGAGGAACGGTAATCTGCAACCCGGTCTTGACTTGAATTGCATTGAGCGCGACTCCTAACGGAGTTTGATCGAAATCAACGGTGATCTTACCGTCTTCATACTCAACACTCTCCCGGTACAGGGTATCCGCTATTGTTTGCGGGAAGGCCGGTTGGACACTTGAAAAGGCTAGAGCGAGAGCAAACCCAATTCTGGAAAGGCTTCGCATCCCATGTCACCTCTTACAGATCCAACCTAGGCAAGTTCTGTGCCTTGACGTATCCGCTAAATCCCAGGCGAAAAACAACTTAGTCGCTTCTTGAACGGCCAAAGACCGACCACAATCGCACAATTTTGTCCGAAAGCTGCAACCTTTGCGTTGCCTGCGGCGATTAATTTGCAAAATCCTACGTTCCACCCTAACCGGCGTCCCTTTTTGGGAACCAGCGGGGCATTGCCCAAGTGTGGATCTTGCCGACTCCACCAGCGAACGAAACTCGAGCGGTCTCTTCTGCCCCCTTGACGACCCGTGTCCCCTGTACTAGGAACCCATCATTCCGTAACGATGTGGAGGAGCTTTAGGCATGATGTTTGTATTTCGCCGGCGAGCACGTAAAGGAAGCGCGTCGAAGTATTATTTCTACCCATTAATGTTCGCCGTGGGTTTGATGGGCTGCGTGGAATCAGTCAACCACGATGAATTGTCAGCCGGAAAGAAGGCTGAGGAATTCGCGCGAAACGCGTTTGTGAAGCAAGATATCGAGAACGGCTATGCGTTACTTGCTGATGGCACAAAACGCTATGTTTCTCTCGCACAATTCAAAGAAGTTGTTTCAAAATTGCATCCGAAGGCTTTTCCAAAGACCGTCATCGCATCCGAATATGAACCGATGGCAGGTGAAAAAGCAATTTATATTTTCTTGATGGGAGAGAATTCAGGCGAACACTTCTACTACAGGCTGACGATGGAAGGTACCGCGACAACGGGGTACAAAGTATTAAGACTCGATCGCGCGGGCCAGCCCTATCCGTCGTCTAATGAAAAAAAAAGATTTAGCGATCAAAAAGGATGAGCCGGGGCTCTCCCGTCATCAACCGGGTACAAAAGATGGGAAAAATCCCTGTCGTTCCCATTCGGGCCACCGGCTTCAATCCTCGTTTGGTGACACGCAGTTCACCCGGCCGCCATTCTGAAAATTCCATAGTCGCGAATTGCACTGGTCGGAATTGACTGGATGTACTCACCGTGCTACGAACCACAAAATTATTGAGCCGTGAAAGAACGAAAGGCTCCCTGAAACAATTGAAATTCGAAGAACTCAAATCACTGGATCTAAAAAAGTGCGCTACCGTCGGCGACATCGTGGACGGGATGAAGTACTGCGCCTTCGGCGCCAGGATGCTCGGCGAGGTTGCCCGCACGATCCAGACAATGATCGCCGCGAAGAAAAAACCGGTTCTCATCTACAGCGGATTGGAAAATTCTCCACTGGGACGGCTGCTGCAAAAATTTGTCGAAAACAAGTGGTGTGACCGGGTTGTGCTCCCCTCTCAATACGTAAGGCAAAAGCAACGGGGAGAGAACGCTATCGTCGTCGGAGCATTCTCCGAAAGAAATGCCGAAGCGATCTATCGGAAACCCGCGCGCGCGATCTTTATCAATCCATTCGACATGGCGCGTCCCGGCCAAATCAGAGACGGCTACTTCCCCGACGCCGTGTTCGCCGACCCGCGCTATATTATGCCGGTTCTCTACCGGAGCCTGGACGAATGGATCAACGGGCGGCGAACTTCCGTAGCCTCGCTCATGTCTGATCTCGCGTCCTATGGCGGCGTTGCTTCGCAAGTTGCCAAAGGAGCGGAAGCGTTGCACGCCATGGTGCGCGATAAACAGTGTCTTCGCTTCCTTACGATAACCGGCGCGATGACGGTCGGTAAGATGGACTTGGTCATCTGCGATATGATTGAGACCGGCTTGATCAATGCCATCTCCTCCACGGGAGCGCTCATGGCGCATGGCCTTGTGTCCTCCATCGGACTGAAGCACTACAAGTACAATCCTGCCTACGACGATACGGCGCTGGCCCGCCGCAAGCTCAACCGGGTTACGGACACGCTTGAGCCTGAAACCAATCTTGATACCGTCGAAGAAGTGATTGGCAAAGTCATCCATCAGCTCGATGGCGCCCGCCCGACCAGTCCGACGGTGCTCAATAAACTTATCGGCAAATATCTCGCAGAGAACTACCCCAACGAACGGGGCATACTAAAATCCGCCTATCTGTGCGGCGTGCCCGTCTTTGTCCCAGCCTTTGTAGACTCGGAGCTGGGGAACGATCTCTATATCCACAACATCAAGCGTAAACGCCGCGGCAAGAAACCAATTGTGATGGATCTTGAGAGCGATAGCAAAGAGCTTGTCAAGTTGGTGACGGCGGCCAAGCGTTTCGGCATTTTTACCATCGGCGGCGGCGTACCGCGTAACAACGTCCAAAATGTCGCGCCGCTCATCGAGATCATCAATGAGCGTCTGGGCACAAAACTGCCGCCGCGCCGATTTACCTACGGAATCAGGATCTGCCCCGATCGACCTCACTTCGGTCATCTTTCCGGTTGCACCTACTCTGAAAATGAATCCTGGCGCAAAGCCGCTAAAAACGGCGTCTATGCGGAGATCCAAGCCGATGCTACCCAGGTCTGGCCCTTCCTGGTGAAATATATTTTGGACAATTCTCTAGTCTTGGGAAAAAAGACTCCTCACGCTTGAGACTTTCATTCAGCATGGGAATGTGGGACGAATCATGCAGGAGAATTCATACAGACGAGCCTGCTGCTAAACCGGTTGCCCAGCGAAACTCAGCAAATCTACGAAACTATTCTTTGGCACCACTCTTGCGCCTACGGCATTTGGTCGTCCCGCGTAAAAGGAGATTTAAATGCAAAAATTATTTTGTCGAACAATTGTTTTGATAATCTTGATCGGCGGGTTGAGTGTGAGCCCGTTCGTGAAGACTATCTTTGCACAGGAACCGCCCAAGCAGCAATCAAAGATCGATCCGACGCAGCTCAAATCGTTCGCTCGAGTCTACGTGGAATTCGAGAAGATACGTGACACCTACGAACCGCGGCTTAATAAAGCTCAAAGCGATCAGGAAACTGAGGCAATTCAAAAGGAAGCGGGAGCAAAAATTGACGAGGCCCTCGCCAAGGAAGGTCTGAGCCGAGAAACCTACAGCCAGATTATCAACACCTTGAATACTGACAGCGAGCTTCGCGCAAAGGCGATGCAGCTGATCGATGAGGAACGAAAGCGGTCCTAGCCGTCCCGCTTCAAAGTATTTTAAAACATCGATAGCGTATTGCGCCGGTGAGACTCAATGAAGGATCAGAGCCCGCCGACTGATTGCCGGCCGGAACCGCGGTTGCTGGAAACGGTTGAACTCTACTGGCCAGCGGTGAGACTGGAAATTTCCTGCGGCTTAGAGTAAAAAAGACTTAACTGACCGCGAGGAAGCTACCTCTTTTTGCGGGGCCTTCCTTCTTAACGGCAAACCCTTTGCTAATAGCGCATGTAATCTAAACGTGGAGAGTCCAATATGAATTCATCTCATCGTGTACCTCAGTTGTTATTGACTGTATTCCTGTCTCTCGTGGCTACTAGTCTCTACGCTCAGGCACAGCCCGCCAAGGAACAATTCGAACCACGTGTCGGCCAGGAAGGCAAGGATGTGGTGTGGGTGCCGAGCCCACAAACGGTGGTGAACAAGATGCTCGACATGGCGAAAGTCACGCCTAAAGATTACGTCATCGATCTCGGCTCGGGCGATGGCCGCACGGTGATTACCGCCGCAAAGCGCGGCGCCAAGGCGCTCGGCATCGAATACAACCCCGACATGGTCGAATTGTCGAAACGCAATGCCGCCAAGGAAGGCGTCAGCGACAAAGCCACCTTTATGAAGGCCGACCT
>JAHKKJ010000418.1 GCA_020027655.1 Deltaproteobacteria bacterium
CAGCGGCGATCACGCCCGCAAGCACGTTTCCAGTCGCAAGCCCGCCGATGAGCGGCACACCGACCGCCAGGCCGACTCGAAGCGTCACGGCGAGCGGATATGGAGCCGCCGCGAGTTTGAAGAGATCGCGGTTCCAACCGGAAAGCATGGTGGAATACAAATTAAAGTTGAGTGGCGGACGCACCGAGCCCATGCTCCAGGCGCCTTATGGGACTGGTTTGTGCCAGGGTGGCACGTGGCCGCCTGCGGCATGGGCCGAGTCCAGCAGGCACACGTGATACGCGTCTTGCAAGTCGTCAAGCGGCTCGCCTGCGACCGCCCAGAGATTCCAAGTGTCGGCAAACACGTCGGTGGTGACTTCGGCGCCCCGCTCCCACGCAAGCCAGAACTTCTCGGGATCGAGCGCCATCGCCACGAGAAACTGAACGACGTGGGTGCGGGCATCGGCGCCTTGAAGTGCCGCAGCGAGCTCCGTCGGTAACGCCTCAGGTAGGCCCTCGAGGTCGTAGGCAGGATCCCGGCGCAGCACGAACCGGTCGAACGCATCCAGCGCCCGCCGGTCAGCCGCGGTCAGCGATCGGCTACCGCTGGCAGTAGCGACGCGACGCAACGCGCCGGGAACCAGCAAGGCCTCATGATTGGTAACCTTGACAAGCATGCATTAATCTCTTCTATGTGTGTCGTACTACTTAGCCGCTACCGTCAATCGATGAAGAGACTCGAAAGAAACCCGAAGCAACGGCGGCGAAATTTTCGAGTCAGCGCGTCCGCTCGATTGATTGTACGCGAGATATTCCTTAATGCGCCAGCGCCCCGTTACCGTTGAATCCCAACAGCCGTTTGGCATTGCTGCCCAACACCTTTTCTTTGTCCTCTTCAGACAGTCCCGGCATAGACTTGATGGTCTGTACCGTTTTGGGCCAGGTCGCCACGGCGTCGCCGTGATCGAAGTCGCTGCCAATGATGATGTTGTGATTGGGCCAGCCTTTGATTGTTTCGGGTAGATAGGTTTCCCATGAGACGGCGGCGATGTAGAACTGATTGAAGTAGTCGCTCGGAGTTTTTTTTATTTTTTGCTTGCCGTCGAAGAACTGCCTGACGGCAACGGAGATTCCCGCTTCACCCGGCGTGTGAGCATTGAGCGTGTGCATCAGCCAGGGCACCCAGCCAATGCCGCCCTCGAAGAAGGCAAATCTCAAGGTCGGAAAGCGGTCCAGGACGCCGCTAAAGATCAGACGGGCCGCGCTGACCATGTACGTCAACGGAAACCCCAAAGCGGTGGGGAAATGTGGATAGCCCTGATAGCGCTCGGCGCCCACCAGCCAAGGGTGACTGTGCTGCGCTTCGAAAACTCTCGCCGCCGGATGAAGCAAGATCGGGATATCGAGCTTGGCGATTTCTTCATACAGTGGCCACAGAACTTCATTGTCCAGATCCCCGTCACCCCATCCACCGTTGAATTTAACCGCTCGCATACCGAGGTCCTTGACGGCTCTGCGCAATTCACGGATCGATTCCTGAATGTCCGGAAGATAGATCCACGCACAACCGATGAAGCGATCGTCGCCTTTAATATCCTCTGCCGCGGTATCGTTGTAAGCTCGCGCCAGCTGGCGTCCGAGGTCGGCATCGACCTCGTAGATTAACGGCCGATTATCGGGAATCAAAATCTGAGCGTCGAAGCCGTCCTTTTTCATGAACTCTGCGCGCAGTGAGAGACTCCAGCGCCCTTCCTTGAATGAATGAATTTTGTTGCCGTCTCGGTAGTAGGTCGCCACCTTCCCCGGCACGGGCTCACCGAAACGAATGAGGTCGCCCTTATCCGGCGTAACCTCTACGTACCCCTTACCCGGATGGGACACTTTGTCGATAAAACGCAGCGGCCAATAATGGGTATCACCGTCGATATACATCGCGATCCTCCTGGAAAGGTTTCGAGTCTCGGGTTTCGAGTTTCGGGTCAAATCAAAGGCGAAAAGCTAGTCGTCTACAGGTATCATCGTCCAAATTTCTTGGCTTACTCGGACTTTATTTTACGCCGTACTTCGCGTACATCTCATCAATGAAACCGCTTTGATCCAATTTTTTCATGAACCGGTCGTCAACTAGATCCTCTACTTTCACCTTCTCCACGTTAGGGTTGCGCAACTTCATCAGCCGTTGAACATTTCTCAAACCGGCTAAACTTGCATGCGGCTTTCGGTCCAGTCCCGTAATGACATCCTTATAACCCTCCTCGGCTTCCTGGTCGTTGATGCGGAGGTACTTTTTCAAAATAGCCATGGCTGTGCCTTTATTGGCTGGCCCAAAGATAAAGGCCTCACTTTCCAAAAGAGCTCTTAATAAATTCTCGACGGTCTGAGGATTCTTGTCGATGAAACTGCCTTTGGCGACGATTCCCACGCTCGTGATAGGGATGTTTGCCTTGCTTAGTTCGGCAAGAATCGGGTAGCCGTTTTCCCGCAGTGTACGGCTCATAACTCCATCCAGCACGGTTACATCGATGGTTCCAGTCACCAGCGCCTGGGCAAGAACGGATTGGTCGCCGGCGGCAATCAAACTGATCTTATCCCGGTTCGGATCCAGTCCAAAGTGTTCCAGGGCGAGAATAGCCCCCATCCAAACCGTGCCGCCGATGCTCTGGACGCCGAATATTTTGCCGCGCAGATCCTCGGGGGTCTTGATGCCCTTGCGCGCCACGACATCATAGGTAACCCGGTTGGTAAAAGCCGCCAGAATTTTCAGATCCGATCCGCTGGCAGCCGCTCCCAACACCGCGGTCCCCCCCGTGTAGCCGATTTGGATATCCCCCGAGGTCAGCGCGGCGACCAGAGTCGGCGCCTGTCGGATGAAAATCATCTCGGTTGGGACGCCGTACTTAGAAAAGAATCCTTGCTCTTTAGCCGCCCAGAGTGGCAGGACTCTAGCGTTGACCGCGGCGTGGGCAATCACGCTCTTGGCAGGCGCGGCCGCCGCAATAGCTTTTCCTGGTATCAATAGCCCCAGGATCATGAGAAAAATGGTCATGCACCTTCCCATTGTCGACTCCTTCCCTGGATACGCCAGCAGAGCAACCGGTGATACAAGATCCTCACGGCCCAATGAACTCAAAGCCCTAATCCGAGCAGCTTGATAGCATTCTCGCCCAGCACCTTGCGCTTGTTCTCCGCGGAGATTTTCGTGCTCTTCGAAATCGGCCCAGTCACCTGTCCGGGCTGTGAAGAGTCCCAATGCGGCGAGTCGGTCGCCAGCACCAGCCTATCACCGCCGAGATACTCGACCGCCCATTCGAACAGGCCGTCTTCGAAGGGTTCGCAGCCCACATAGACGCTCTGGTTAAAAATATCCGTCGGCCGGCGCTTCTGCCAGGGTACCAGATGCGGCAATTTCTCCCAATGCTCATCCATTCGTGACAGCCACCAGGGCATTTGCGACGCGCCGGTTTCGAGGCAGATGATTTTTAGATCGGGATGTTTTTCGAGGACGCCGCCACAAAGATAGATCATCAGACAAACCATGCTTTCGATGGTGCGGCCGACCATGTGGGAGAAGAAAAAGTTGTCTGCGAACCGCTCCTGGCCCATGGAGCCTGTCTTGGTATCGTGAAAGATGATCGGAGTGTTGGTTCTTTCAAGCTCGTCGAAGATCGGGTCGAAGTAGGGGTCCCACCATTCTTTGCCTGGAATCGGCGTCGCCTTTACGTTGAGTGCCTTGCTCCCCATTTCCTTAGAGCGGCGAAGTTCTTTGATCGCCTCATCGGGATCCTGCAGTGGAATGACTCCCGCCCACATGAGACGGCCGGGTTGCTGTGATGCATAATAGTTCATGTAATTGTTCTGCGCCCGCGCATAGGCTGCCGCCAGCTCCGGGTCGTCGACGAACCAGAGAATATCGAGGGCCGGCGAGTTGGGTGACAGCACCGCGACGTCGATGCCGTCGAGATCCATGTTGCGCACGCGTCCGTGGGGCGTGAGATCCTCGGGTTTGAACCATTCGTTTTTTTCGGCTTTTTGTCGGCCGAGCTCCGAACCGATCATGATGCGATTGCCCACCAGTGTTTTGCGCCGCTCGTTATCTTTGGTCGGAAGTTTCTTCGGTAGAAAAGGCCGCCATTGGTCTTCAACCGTTTGCTCCCAACTCTCCAAGTCGCCCACCAGATGACTGTCGAGATCGACCACTTTCATTCCATCAATAGCCATAAATCCATCCTTTCCTTTTAGCGAGAAGCCGTCTTGCCGCCCAAAGTCTGGTCGAGAAACCCGCCTTTTTCGAACTCGTGGAGAATGCTCTCATCAACCAATCGCTCCAGACTCATTTCGCCGATCTTCGGGTTGCGCAATTTCATGAAGCGCTGAATATTTTTCAACCCGTCGACAATGACGAAGACCTTTTGCCGGAATAACAGACACCAAGGCATTAAGTCAACTTGAGATCGCGGTGAAGAAATGAACTACCTCGCAGCTTATGGG
>JAHKKJ010000054.1 GCA_020027655.1 Deltaproteobacteria bacterium
ACATTCCGTGCACACCACCACCTGGTGAAGTGGAAGCCGAGCACCGGCGGAATGAAGTCATTGGTTTGCAACCTCAGTGACTAATAACTACTTAGGACCGGCCAACGTTTAGCACGCGCGGTGGGCTCTTCCGGCCGCCGCCGTTACGACTTCAACTGAAGGCAGCCGACCGCCCGGCCGAACTCCACACGTGACGCCCGGGATCGGCAACGACAGTAAACCTCCCACGCTCAGCGGGTACGATCCGCACGAAGAACCGATTCCAGTTTTGTTTCCGAAATTCATACACGCCCGATTCCGATGTGGGTTAAAACGAAACAATTTCTGTGTCGTGATCAATTAAGTTCTCGCTAAATCAATGACGTGACACTGGCATTGATGTTGCGGTTGTCCTTCTCAGTTGTCCATCTTTCTGGATGCCAAAGGGGGTAAGTCATATGCCAGAAGAACATGAAGCGCGCCAGCCGTATAAGTGCGCCGTTTGCGGTGCGAAGTTTGATTCGCAAGATCAACTTCAGAATCACCTGAAGAGCTGCACACAAAAGAAGAGTTAGCCGGGTTCTATTGCCGCCGTCGAGCATTTGGAGCACCTCGAGGCCGCCTAGCAGAGACGAACCTCGCGAGCTTCTTCGTGGAACTGCGAAGAGACATCGCGGCGGATCGCAAGGAACTTCTATGCTAGCGATCGTCTGTCACCGAGTGACAACCCGTAGGTAACTTAAACTTAGATCCGGCGTGAAAACCAAATATTTACGGCAAGAGGAAGGAGGTTCTTATATGGCAAAGAGTAAGAAGACAGGCAAGCAAGGCCGGCCGCAAAAGAAAACGACTAAACGCCGCCGGAAACACGACACTGTTCCTGGGCAAACCAACCAGCCTTTCGAACAGGATTCCAAGCGCCGGATTGGACAATATGGAGGAGCGGGCGAACCGCCACTTATGAAAAAATAAATTTCTGGCACGGCTGTTGCTCACTTTTCTAATCGATCACAGTTAACAGTTGAATGGAGGAACGCAAATGAACGCTTTGAAGATTCTCGAACAAGATCATCAGAACGTAAAGGGGCTGTTTCAAGAGATGGGAAGAGCCAGCGATCAAAATAGACGAAAGGAGCTCTTCGACAGAATTGATACGGAATTAGAAATTCACGCTCATATCGAAGAAACGGTCTTTTACCCCGCGATAGAGCACCACGAGGAGTTAAGCGAAATGGTGGCAGAGGCACTGGAAGACCATCAAGAAGCTAAAGCTTTGCTGGAAGAGTTGGAAGAGCTGGGATCCGATAGCCATGAGTTTGGTTCGAAACTTCAGGAGTTAATGGAAGGCGTTGAGCACCACGTCCAAGAAGAAGAAGGTGAAATGTTTCCAAAGGTCCGTGAACTTTTCAATGAGGGACAACTCGAACAGCTAGGCCAAGATCTGGAGTCCGCCAAAGGCACAGCACATCGTGAAGCTGTATGAAGAGCAACCGTTTCCCCCGCCACGCTGCGGGGGCAGGTATTTTGATCCTCGTAACAAAGTCCCCCCTTTGTTGAGTGGGAGGTCAAAAAGAAAGAGCCTGCCCCCGCAGCTCCCGCCTTTTGGTAGAAGGGGTCGCGTGAGAGCAGACAGGTGTAGTGTTAAACCACCGGATGCATTGATGAAACCAAAGTCTCTTTGGAAATTGCTCAAGACTATTTTCATCAAGTGGCTGGATGATGATCCTTTCCAGTCTGCAGCGGCCTTATCCTATTACACGCTTTTCTCACTGGCTCCCCTTCTGATTATTGCGATAGCCGTGGCCGGCTTTGTCTTTGGCCGCGAAGCGGCCCAGAACCAGATTGTCTCAACGATTCAGGGACTGATCGGTCAAGAGAGCGCCCAGGCGGTGCAGGCAATGATCCAGAATGCCAGCAATAGGCCTAAGACTGGAATGATTTCGACCTTGTTCGGTGGGATCGTTCTACTATTTGGCGCCGGAGGGGTGGTCGGCCAGCTGCAGACTGCTCTCAATACGATTTGGGAAGTACGAGCGCAACCTGATAGTGGTGTGCGCGACTTCATTCGGAAGCGCTTTATCTCCTTGGCCATGGTTTTGGGTGTCGGTTTCCTCCTCCTGGTCTCCCTTGCCGTCAGCGCCTTTATCAGCGGCCTCACCCAATTTATCGGCAGCTTGTTTGGAGGGGCTGCAGTCATCGCGCACTTGTTAGATATTCTAATCTCCTTTGGCTTTATCACATTGCTCTTCGCTATGATCTACAAATTTTTGTCTGACATACAGATTCAGTGGAAGGACGTCTGGATCGGAGCGGCGCTCACCTCAATCCTATTTACGATAGGAAAATTCTTCATCGGGCTTTATTTAGGCAGTAGCGGTGTCACTTCAATTTATGGCGCTGCCGGTTCGCTAATCACGGTCTTATTATGGGTTTACTATTCGTCGTTGATATTTTTATTGGGCGCAGAATTCACGCAGGTTTACGCAACTACGTACGGATCGGGAGTTGCTCCGGCGGCGCCGATCGCTAAGAGCCTCGGCCCCGCGACCGAATCCGATAAGAACAATCCCCGCCGGCTGGCTGTCCAGGGACGTGCTTGAAATTAGATGAGAGACGAAAGCGTTAAGGCCACGGACTCAGACCCCCAAAGCTTGAAATCCTACGAGTATCACAAACCGCGTACCTCCTCGATCGCATTTCTAATAATTTCCTTATTTTTCTTAGGTTCGTTATCTGCTAAAGCTGACACTAATAGAGTAGAGGGTAGAAAAGATTCCGACGATCGAAAATTGGTCTCCGCAGTGGTAGAAAGCTTAGTCTCTGCCTGGAATAAAAATGACACGGACACGGTTGCCAAACTCTTTCTGCCAGACGCGGTTTTGCTCACTCCGACGGGCTCCGTCGTTCGGTCCCGTTCGGAAATAAGAAAACGGATAATTGATGAGCGGAATGGAAAGCTCAAAAATACTACCCTTAGCCATACTGTGAAAAAAGTCTCTGTCTTAAATAACGTTACAGCCACGGTCGAAGGCCGCTACCAGTTGGATGGGATGAAAATATTGGGAGTTCCAACGGCTCCCGAAGGATCCTTTGTGTTCCGCCACAGGAAACAGCAAGGACGATGGATGATCTCAAGGGCTGAGTTTATTCAAACAAAGAAGGAATAGATCTTGGACGAGGTATTCAAACCGAGCTGAAAGCTTTATTTAATACGTATTCCGAACAACTTCCAATTTCGGTCATTCGATCAGCTCTTCGATTCGCGGATTAAACCCCCTGGGACGGGACTCACAGAAGCTAGCTTCCCGGACCTCGAACCAATTCGCTGTCAGGATGTTCCACCCAGCGGATCACGGTGAGTGCCAAAGCCACGGTGGCAATATCAAGGCGTCTGCCACGCATGAAGTGGTCACTGCCAAGCTCAGTTAGGGTCACCCCACCGGGGAAAATCATATCGGGCAACAGCACCGTGCCATCATTGGGTCCGTACTTTCGCAGTGGAAAAAAACTCGCGCGGGCGAAAAAAGAAACGCTGCCGACGACAGGAATGCCAAAGTAGTTAACGACAAAGACATGCTCGGGAATGCGAAAGGTATCGAATCGTTGTCGGCCTCGCGCGGTAGTCATGCTTTCCGTGCCGGCAGCATCCACTTTGCCCATTAGCCATTCTAGATCCGGGAAAAGTCGTTCATCAACCAGCGGGGTGCCCTGCAGTGCGCCCATGGCGTTGATCCATGCTGCAACATGTCGGGTTTCAGCGGGCCTTAGTTTAGTCAGCGCCAGCGCGACTTCAGGACCGGATTTGCTGGCGCTGAGAATGATCAGCCGGCGGCCGCTCGGCGCGCGAGCGCGAATGGCAGCGGCTACCAGTTCCGCGTTCGCTTCAACGGCACCGTCATCTTGGGTTTCGACAAAATGGCAGGTGAGCCCTGCCTTTTTTAGCGCCGCCCGCGGAACAGCCATATCGGCGCCAACGGAAAAAAGCCGCTTGTAGAGATATGTGGGCACAACCAACACTTCATAATCATCGGCGGGTAATCTTACCCGGCCTTCGGGGAAGGCTTTGAGGGCGTAATCGTAGGCTTGCTCGAAGGCGCTCCGAAAGCGACGATTGACAGATATACGAGCGATCTGATCGGCAAAATATAAAGCGGCGAAGTCAACGGAAAAGTCATCGCTTAGATGTTTCAGTTCGTTGCGGTCGGGCAGACTGCCGTTGGCGCTCTGGTAAACGCGATCGATACGTTCATCGAGCGCCGCATCACTGCGTTCTCCTGCTAGGTAGCTGCCTAGGTAATAACGCGCCGCTTCCGAATCGACCCGGGTTTCAATTGCTTGCCCGCCCACCATGCCGCGTACCGGCAGACCGGCGCAAGCTGACAAAAACAGCAAGGCGAACAGTAATATCATGGGACTAGGTGAGCCGCACGATATACTTTGCTTGCGCGATCGAAAAACAGGGAGGGTCCGTGTGAAAACCCAAGCTGGCCGACAGTTGTAGATATTTCGGTAAGTCATTAGTGGATGCCCTCGAAGTCTCATAATCCTTTCTCAGGTTCAAGGCAAACACTATGCCATGGACTTCACTCCTCAAATTTGACCGTTTTTACGATTGTATGTGTCAGAACTTTTGCCACATATTCGTAAGCTCAATCAGGACAGACAATTGTGATCGTTCTCTAGCGTCCCGGACCACGGACCAATTCACCGTCAGGATGTTCCAGCCAGCGCATGACAGTGAGTACCAAAGCCACGGTGGTAATATCAAGGGGTTTGCCACGCATAAAATGGTCATTCTCTAGATCGGCTAAGGTTACGCCGCCCGGGATAATCATATCAGACAATAGCGAAATCCCATCGTTGGGTCCGTGCTTTCGCAGGGAATAAAAGCCTCTTCGGGCCCAAAAAGATATGCTGCCGGTGACGGGAATACCAAGATAATTAACCACGAGCACATGTTCAGGAACGTGAAAGGAATCGAATCGTCGACGGCCGCGCAGGGTAGTTAAACTCTCCTTGCCGGCCACATCCACCTCACCAACTAGAAATTCCAACTCCTGGAAAAGATGTTCATCCGCCAGCGGGGAGCCCTGAAGCACACCCGCTACATTGATCCAGGCCGCAACGTGACGAGTTTCAGCAGGTTCCAGCCGGGTTAGCGCTAAAGCCACTTCCGGACTGGACTTGCTGGCACTGATGACGATCAGCCGCCGGCCGCTCTGCATGCGAGCGCGAATAGCAGCGGCCACCAGATCCGCGTTCGCTTCAATGGCGCCGTCGTCTTGGGTTTCGACAAAATGGCAGGTAAGTCCCACCCTTTTTAGCGCCGCTCGCGGAGCAGCTAAATCGGCGCCCGATCCAATAAGCCGCTTATAGAGATAAATGGGCACGACCAGGACTTCATAGTCTGCAGCCGCGGCAGGTAACTTCACACGATCTTGGGGAAGGGCTTTACGAGTATAATTGTATGCATGATCGAAAGCGATCCGAAAGCGACGATTGACGGGCGTATGAATGATCTGATCGGCCAGGTATAGGGCGGCAAAGTCAACGGAAAACTCATCACTCAATCGTTTGAGCTCTCTGCGATCGGGCAGGCCGCCATTGGCGCTCTGATAAACGCGATCGATACGTTCATCGAGTGCCGCATCGTTGCGTTTTCCCGCCAGGTAGCTTTCCAGGTAGTAACGCGCCGTTTCCGAATCGACCCGAGTTTCTATATTTTGCATCCCTACTCTGCCGCGCACCGGCAGACCAGCGCAGGCTGATAGCAACAACAAGGCGGCTAACAAAGTGGTGAACCTGACACCGCCTCCTAGGTATTTATTCTCGCGTCCGAATCTAGAAAACAAAGCGAGACGCCAGTTGGGATTTTTATAAGACATTGATGGGTGCTCTCGGAGTCATCGTCTCCTCCGGGGTCCAAAGGCAAACATAGTGCCATGGCTTTTAGTCGCCTAAACTTAATCGGTTTGTGGTTTGCGCTTTCAAATAAGTGAGGTCTCTTCTGACCAATGAGTCGCGAATTACATACTGTTAGTACGCATTTGGCGCACTAAATCAAAGTTGCATGAGCACCACCATGCAGGGATCGCATCGCTGGAAAGATGTAGCGTTGATGGCACATGCTTTGCTCCGTTCCTTGGAGAGAAAATAGCCGGCTGGATTCTCCTACATACTCATAGCAGGAGAGATCTAGAACCGGTCCAATACGACAGTTTGGGCAGCCGGATCATCAGTCCGACAAATCTAGAGTGTCGTAGATGATTGTCTGGCGTCCATTCCGCAAATTCATGTAACTGCGCTTTTGTTTTTCTTTGACGCGGTTTTCTTGGATTGGCTGGCGATCACACTAAAATGACCATCGCCTTCCAAGTAACACCTCTTTACTTCGGCGAGACTTTGGACGCCTTGCTGACGCAACTGGCTCAGCAGTTCTTCTTCGGTGATCAGTTCCTGGCGCAGGTGTTTTTTCATGATCCGTCCATCCTTGATTAACGGCAAGGGAGCCGGGGTCAGTAGGCGATAAAACCATGGGAATCTATAGCCCAGCCAATCCAAAAAATAGTCCCACAAAGCAATCGTGCCAATGAGCACGGCACCTTCCGTGATCGATTTGTAGTCGCTGGCCATCGCGTTCTGCGCGGCATCAGCAATGAGCACGACTACGAGCAAATCCGCAATGCTGACAGCGCCAGCCTCCCTTCGAAGCACGCGGAGAATGATGAAGAGAAATAGATAAACAACGGTGCCTCGCAAGACCACTTCCGCGAGATGCAGTGACGGAACAAAAATAGACCTGAAATCAATTTGAAAAACTCCTTCCATTTGAATGTTCCTCAATAAGAATTGATTTCTATAAAGATGCTCATGATGCTTCGTAGTTCCGCGCGAGAAGGAAATTCCTCAACTACAGGTTTGGCTATGTATGAATGAGTTTCGCAGGGACAAGGAATAAATCAATACAGATGGTGGACCGGCCAGCCTCCAGAGCCCCTTTCATTTCATCAGTTCGTTCGGCTTCTTCTTGGTTTTTGTTCGGTGCTTTTAGAATCTTCTTAATTTCTTTTGGCATTTTTATCTTGTGTTTGCCTTGGTTGTTGATACGATACGCATAAGCTTTCGGCACGAGGCCTAACAACCCTCGCACTCGCTAAGCGCTCGAGCAAAAATGGGGGTCAGGCGTCACAAAGATTATTGTCGGCTTGTTCGCCGACTCGCGGGAGAAGCCAGTTGAAGAATTTGTGGGGAGAACTTGGCGGTATTTTTAATCGCCCATTGAAGCTCCGCTCCCATCTAATGGTGCTGGTGCTCGCCGCATTGCTGCCGGTATTGATCTTTACATTCGCGATGTTCCGCCAGAAAGCTCGGCTTCAACATGAGGCCGTCGAGCGGGGCATGCGGGATACGGCTCGCGCGTTGTCACTGGCGGTGGACCGGGAGATGGGCGCTGTTCGAGCGATCTTGGAGACGCTTGCAGAATCACCCCACCTTGACACCGGCAATTTAAGGAGCTTCCACGAGATCTGTAGACGCGCTCTGGCGAACCGAAAAGAGTCGCGGCTCATTTTGTTTGACCGATCAGGCCAGCAGCTGATGAACACGGCTCGTCCGTTCGGAACTCCGCTGCCGAATCCGTTCCGGGATCCTGCACCGGCTCAAACGGTTGACACTTATCCGCACCTGCCGTTGGGGGGCCCCGAACCCGTCAAGAAGACAATGGAGACCGCCGAGCTGGCTGTGTCGGACTTGTTTGTCGCTCTCGATTCGAGGCGGCCGACGATCGGGATTAACGTTCCCGTCGTTCGAAACGGCAAAGTCCTGTATGCGCTCGAGATGGCCTTTCATCCCCGACTCTTAACCGAGCTGCTGCTTGAGGAGCGCTTACCCGCCGACTGGATCGCGGCACTAGTAGATAAAAAGGGCGTCTTCATTGCTCGAACAAAGGCACCGGAGAGATTTGTCGGCCGGTCTGGCACCGCAGAGCTGCTGAGCCAGATCACAAAATCGCAGGAGGGCTGGGGCACCGAGCGGACCTTCGAGGACATTCCAGTCTACCACGCTTTTGTAAGATCGAGTCTCACCGGATGGGTTACGGGGGTGGCGGTGTCGCAAGCTGCAATCAATGCCCCGATTAATCGCTCCATCGCCTGGTGGGGAATCGGCGCTGTGCTACTATTTCTTCTCGGTCTCATCGCTGCATGGGTCCTCGCCAAGCGTATTGCAACTCCCATCGCAACGCTCGCGAGAGCCGCCCCAACCATACAGCGCGGTGAAAAGGCGGATCTGAACCGATCGAGGGTGCGGGAGGTAAGGGAGCTCCATGATGCTTTCTTAGCTGCTGGACAGGCGGCGCGCGAGGCAGCGGCGGAGCGCGAACACTTCCTGCTTCAGCAACGAACTCAACGGCTGGCCGAAGTGGGCGCGGCTCTCGCTGAATCCATCGACTATGAAAAGACGCTCAACCGGCTGGCGGAATTGATGGTGCCGGATTATGCAGACTGGTGCGTTGTCGATCTGCTGCAAGAGGGGTCCAACGTCTGCCGCCGCGTGACCGTGCGCACCAGCACAAAAGAAAAGGAATCATTTGCTGAAGAATTTTTGCGCGACTACGCGCCGGACCTTACTCGCCCTCATCCCGCCCTCAAGGCAATCGAAACGGGCGGTACCGACTATATGTTGGAGATCGCTGAAACGTGGGCGGCCTCGCACGCTCGCGACGAACGTCACCGATTTCTACTTGAGCAGATGGAAGCGGCCAGCGTCATCATCGTGCCACTGCGCGTGCGAGGCCGAGTAGCCGGAACGTTCTCACTTGTCGCCTCACGCTATTCCGGACGCAAATACACATTAGCGGACGTGCAGTTCGCCGAGGAAGTCAGCCGCCGCGCATCAGTCGTTCTAGACAACGCCTGGCTCTTTCGTGAACTTTCGAAAGAATTGAGTGAGCGCAAGCGAGTCGAAGCGGCCTTGCGCCAGGTGAGCGAACGTCTCGAGTTGGCCCAGCAGGCCGGAAACATCGGCGCTTTCGAGCGGAACCTTATCACCGACGAGATCGCGTGGTCCGCTTCGCAGGAGAAACTTTATGGCCTGCCGCCGGGGAGCTTCGGCGGCAAACCCAAGGATTGGGCGCAACGCGTGCATCGTGACGACATCGTTGCCGTGGAAGCCGCGCTGCGCCGTGCCATAGAAACCAAAAGTTCGGTCAACCTGGAATTCCGTATCATCAGACCCGATGGCACTATGCGGTGGGTCTCGAGTCAAGCCCAAGTCTTTGCCGATGAAGAAGGCAGGCCGCGGCGGATTCTCGGCGTCAATATCGACATTACCCAGCGCAAGCGGGCAGAAGAGGCGTTGGCGCGCAGCCGCGACGAGTTTGAGCGGATGGCCGCCACCAGTCCGGATTTTTTATTTATCTACGACTTGATCGAGGACCGGAATGTTTACGAGAACAAGCGCCTGAAGGAGCAGCTCGGGTACGCGGTGACCGAACTCCACGCTGCCGAAGGCGATTCGACAAACGGGCTCGTGCACCCGGATGACGTGGCGCGGGTGCACCAGCAATATCGTCGCTTCGATGGGGCCGAACACGGCGAAGTGGCTGAGTGGGAATGTCGGCTCCGCCATGCCGACGGGAAATACCGCTGGTTTCACATCCGGGCGGCGGTTTTCGACAGGACCGATGATGGCCGTGCCCGCCGCATCATCGGGCACGCGCGAAATATCACGGTGCAGAAAGAGGCTGAGGCGGCGCTAAGAAGCTTTAGCGAAGACATGGAAAATCTCGTAGCCGACCGGACAGATGAGCTTGTTAAATCAAACGCCGAGCTCCTGCAGAGCTTCAAGGAGCGCGAGAAGCTCCAGGAGCAGCTTCGCCAGTCGCAAAAAATGGAAGCCATCGGCACCCTCGCGGGTGGCATCGCCCATGACTTCAATAATATTTTGGGAATTATCCTTGGCTATGCGAAGGAGCTGCTTAACGAAGCCGGAGATGATTCCAAGGACCGTTCCCACAATTTGCAGGTGATCGTGAACGCCGCGGAACGCGGGGCCAAGATTGTGAGACAGCTCCTAACTTTTGCCCGTAAAACCGGTACGGAGCACAAGCCTCTCGACGTCAATGCCCTTGTGCGGGACACCTTGGACATCCTCCGGGAAATATTTCCCAAGACCATAATCTTTAACTTGGATCTTGATCCAGCCCTTCCTATCATTCAAGGAGATCACAACCAGTTACAACAAGCCCTCATCAATATTTGTCTTAATGCTAAGGATGCAATGTTGGAAGGGGGAAGGCTCTCGATCTCTACGTCCCGGAGGCCGGCCACTGCAATTCGGGAACGCTTTTCGGAAGCCGATGGAAACTACATTTGCATCGATGTGTCCGACACAGGCGTCGGCATGGACGCTGAGACGCGTGAGCGGGTTTTCGAGCCCTTCTTCACCACAAAAAATACCACCGGCGGCACCGGCTTGGGCCTCTCGGTCGTTTATGGCATTGTTCAGGCCCACGGCGGTCTTATCGGTGTAGAGAGCGAAACGCAGCGGGGAACCAACTTCACACTTTTCCTGCCGATTCCTTCTCAAACCACGCTGCGGTTAGAGCCTAGCAGGGACGGCCTAGAAGAGCGCTTCTCAACTGGACAGACCCTTCTTATTGTAGAAGACGAGACGCACCTGCTGGAGTTAGTCCGATTGACGGCTGAAAAGCGTGGTTTTCGGGTGTTTGCCGCGAGAGATGGCGAAGAGGCAATCGAGGTCTATCAAGAACATTGGAACGAAATTGACACGGTGCTGCTGGATTGGGGGCTGCCACGGCTCGGGGGCAGCTCGGTCTTTCGCAAGTTGAAGGAACTGAATCCGCGAGTGAAGGTGATCGGCGTCAGCGGCTATCTCGATTTCGACCTCAGAGACAGTATGTTGCGGGAAGGCGTGCTGGATTTTCTTCAGAAACCCTGTACGCCGAATGAGATCCTGGCTAGGGTTTTATCCTCCTCCCAAACAGCGCAGACCGCGCTGGACTCCTGAGGCTCTAATCCGCGGAGCGGTCGGGGTCCAGTTTTAGAAAAAGCGCAGATCAAAATTAATTTTCGCTTTGAGTTTGGCCGAACCAAGGGTGCTATGCCGCAAATTCTTCGCAGAAAAAGCAGCGCGGCAAGACCTTTCCTCAGTAGGATTTTAATCGCACATAGTAAGATAAATTCCTACAGCGGACGCCCAGCAAGAACAGCCCAGTGTAGCCCACCTAAGTCTATCGCTTAGGAAACTCGATAACAAAGCTGGTACGCGGATTGCGTGAACGACGAACGCAGAGCACGATCGGGGGAGATGTGCGCGCTAAATCAAAAACAGCGACAACGAATTATCATCCGGTAAG
>JAHKKJ010000419.1 GCA_020027655.1 Deltaproteobacteria bacterium
GAGAGGAAAGGGTGAGGGGATTTCCTATTCTGACGAAATATCGGGAAACACGACCATCTTTTCCTTGGGAAAGTAAAGAGAAACTTTTCCCTCAGGTCTCTTGCCATCCGGCATGGCCTTCGCGGTCAGCAGTGTATCGTTGACCCGAATTTCGAAGATCATCTGATCGCCGACGAAAGTCGAGTGCGCCATCGTTCCCTCGATCTGGTTGCGTAAGATTTCTTTAGACGCATCGATCTTCATATCTTCCGGCCTGATCCCCACAACGACTCTCCCGTTCGTTTCGCCGCGGAAATCGACTTCGAGCCTGCCGATCTCGGTTTCTACGTAATACTTATCAAGGACCTTGCCGCGAAGCCAGTTCATCGAGCCGAAGAACTCAGCCACCAGAGCACTCTTAGGATTACGGTAAAGCTCGTAGGGGTTTCCCACCTGTAAGATTTCTCCATGCGCCATGACGGCGATGCGATCGGCCAGCACCATGGCTTCCACCTGATCGTGGGTCACGTAGAGAACTGTAATCCCCAGCTCGCTTACCAGTTTCTTGATCTTCGTGCGCACCTCTTCCCTGAGCCGCGCATCGAGATTGCTCAGCGGCTCGTCCATCAGCAGCAGCTTGGGATTGATCGCCAATGCCCGCGCCAGAGCCACCCGTTGCTGCTGGCCACCGCTGAGCAGCCGGGCGGGCCGCTTCTCGAAGTCGTCAAGCTGCACCAGACGGAGAGCATGCCGGATCCGTTCTCTGGCTTCGTTTTGAGAAAGCCGAGCTGGGCCATGGGTCAATACCAGTCCGATATTCTCGGCGACGGTCATATGTGGCCAGATCGCGTAGGACTGAAAAACCATGCCGATCTGCCGCTCCTCCGGCGGAACATTACTGCGTGGACTGGCAGAAAAGACGGTTTTTCCGTCGAGAATAATATTCCCCGCATCGGGTTTCTCCAGTCCCGCAATACAGCGCATCAACGTGGTCTTCCCCGAACCACTGGGCCCCAACAAGACAAAGAACTCTTTTTTCCCGACCTGAAGATCGATGCCATTCAGGGCCGCTACTGCCTGCTCCCCCGACTTGAAGTTCTTGTGGACACCGGAGACGGAAATCACAGCGCCTCCTCCAGGCGGCTCTTTCGGCCCACGGTCAAATACAGCAAGACCGCGGGCAACATGAAACCGAGGATCACCAGATTGGCGGCCGCGGCCTGATTCAGGCTGCCTCCCAACCACAATCCCCAAACGATCATCGGCAACGTGATGTTATTCTGGTTGGTGACTAGAACGGAAGCCATGGTCAACTCGCGATAACAAAGCAAAGCCATCCACAGCCAGGCGTATACCAAAGCCGGCTTGAGCAACGGCAGCAAGATCTTGCGCATCACTTGCAGCACCCGCAGCCCCCCGGCAAAGGCGGCTTCTTCAAGCTCGGGGTGGATCTGTGCCAGCGAGTTGTTAATGATGCGCGTCGCGAAACTGATGCGGCTTACGGTGTAAACCAAAATCAAGATCGATAGAGTGCCGTAAAGCGGCAGAATATTGCGCACGAGAAAAAGTGCTACAAACACCGCGGCGATTGCCAAGATGATGCTGGGCACGGCATGGGGAAGAAAGGCCAGCGCATCAAACACGATCCGCCACTTTAAGTCCGATCGAAGAATCACCCACGATATCGCCAAACAAAGAACTAACGTCAGGGTCGGCACCGCCAACATCAAAAGAAGGGTATTTCGGGCGCCCGCCAACAAAAGGTCCCACGGCAGCCCGTAAAAGTTGCGCAGCGATACCTGGCTCAACGCCGCCCAAGACGGGGGTTGAAAGTAACTCAGCAGCGCAGCCCAGGCGAGAAGAAAAAACGGCAAAAGTTTCGCTACCAGAAAAAACGACCCAAGAAAGATCCATGCGTAAAGCCGTCCGCGCCCGCCAAGCTCGACGAGCTTTGGCCGATAAGCGCGCCCTGTAACGACAGCATAACGAGACGAGAAACGGAGCACCTTGAAATACCACCAGCTGAGTAAGAGCGCCAACACAACGAGCAAGGTGCTCACCGCTCCGGCGACGCCGTAATTAGGCAACTCCTCCAGCGGCTGCATTTTGTAGAAGATAAAAGTCGAGAAGGTAAAAATCTTGTTCGACATACCGATAATCGCCGGGACTTCGAACGCCGAAAGCCCGATAGTGAAAATGTAAATGGCCGCCGCCAAAATGCCGGGAAACGTCAGCGGCAAGGTGATGTAGCGTAGGGTCTTCGCTATTTTCAGGCCGTGGACTCTTCCGGCTTCTTCCAGGGACGGATCCATGGTGCGATAGGTCGCCACGATCATGATGAATGCAATAGAGGATAGTCCGAGTCCTTCAACCCAACCCATGCCGACAACCGACGCGATGTTGAACGGACCCTGCGCCAGGCCGAAGGCATCGACGAAGATCCGGTTCACCACGCCGATGCGCGGATGCAGCAGGAATACCCAACCCATTGCCGTGAAAAAGGTCGGAACCAGCGCGCCCACCGCCATGAGCGTGAAGACTAATTCTTTCCCCGGCAGATCGGTTCGCTCCACCAACCATGCGATGGGAATGGCGAAAAATAAAGAAACCACGACCGTCGTTGTTGCGAACCCCAGGGTATTGAGCAGCGTCTTGAAGGTAAAGGAATCAGTGAGGATATTGCGGTAGTGATTGAGCGTGTAAACCACAGGCTCACCGGGCCCGCTTTGCCAGAAGCCCATCCAAAAGATCACCAGCAGGAGCCCGATCACCGGCAGCAGTGCTGCCGCCGAAACTCCCACGAGCAACCAACGACCCTTCACGTCTATTTCCCCATCAGGATATCTTGAAACTTCTGGCGCACTCGGCTCTGGTTCTCGTGATTCTTTACGACCTCTGAGACAGGATTGGCAAAGAATTTAACGCCCTGGCGCTCCTGGTCTTTGACGAGTTTATTCATGTAGGTTCCTTCGACAAAGTGAGAACTCGTCTTCTCCGTTTTCCACAGAATCTCTTGGCCGTCTTTACTGAGCAGAAGGCCAGCCAAAAGCGCCGCCGCGTTGGGATGAGCGGAATTCGTTGGCACCGTCAGATACCAATAGGAAAGGATACCGGCGTCCTTAAAAATCCTGCCGTTTGCCGGCGCCCCTTTCTGCTGCATTTCATTGGCATCCGCGAGATCACAGTTGAAAACCAACATGGCGAACTCGCCGTTGGCGATGCGCTCCTCTTCGCCGCAACGGATGAGACCGGCGACCTGTTTGACAAAAGTTCGCAGAAAGGAAGTGGTTTTTTCCTCGCCCCATATCAGCGCCAGGCGGTCGAACGACGCCGCATAGGGAGTCGAAGCGATTTTTCCCTTCCACTTTGGGTTGAGCACGTCCTCGACTTTCTGTGGAATTTCGCTGGCGGCGACGAGATTGGTGTTGTAGGTAAACCCCGGCGTGCGCGACACCACTACGAGCACCCGGTCGTCCCAGTCGGTCATCTCGCGTGAGATATGGGGAAACGCCTTGGTCCATTCGAACTTCTTCAACGACATTCGCGCGACATGATTCTCCGAGCCGATAAAAAGATCGCTGGAGGCGGGTTGCCCGGCCTTTGCCTCTTGAATGATCCGGCTGGCAAACTGCGGCATCGCGGGGCCGGGAGTAAACTTAAATTGCACATTCAAGCCGTAAGTTTTGGCGAAGGCTTTTTCCATCGCCCGCACGCCTTCAATCCCGCCCATGGTGCCGGTGCCCCAGCTCAGCACCAGACTACCTTCCTTCTTAGCCCCCTCGATGAGTTGTGGCAGAGCCTGAGCGAATCCTGTGACCGGCTCAACAATCAATCCAATGAGAAGACAGAAGAGCCAGGACAAAACCAAAAATCCGTGTTTGTTAAACATCATAGGCTCCTTGGAAGACAGCTAGTCGTTATCAAAAATTCCGCTAACCCAACTGATTTGTCTTAGCGTCCGAATTATTCCTTCTCCCCTTGGAGACTGTGTCGCAATGTGGTGGTCGCTCTTTGACTCAAGCAAATCTCCCCTTACCCCTCTTTTCAAAGAGGGGTAAAGAACTGCGCGTAAAAAATTTCCCCCTTTGTAAAGGGGGATTAAGGGGGATTTTGAAGCTGCTCAGGGACATTGTGGTTGAAAAACGCGAGAGAGTTAGGATTTCCCGCTGGCTCGAAATGATACGATGCGAGAGTTTCGACATTGCGACACAGTCTCTTGCGGGAGAATGATAGGATGAGGGGTGATTAAGATTCACCACACCCTCGGCCCTCTCCCGTCAAGGAAGAGGGAAACTGATTGCGCAACGGGAATCAATCGCTTGCTTAACATCGTTTTGCTTCTCTGGATTTGAACCTCTTGAACGATTTGAACATTTTGAACTGCTTGATCAGCGCAAGCCTACAGCTCCATCTTTTTTCCAAGCCCGCGCCGCACCGCTTCTTCGTACAGCCAGGTCGCGAAAGCCATATCGCCATAGCCTCC
>JAHKKJ010000420.1 GCA_020027655.1 Deltaproteobacteria bacterium
CGTCACCTTGATGTAGCGTTTCCCGTATTCCTTCTGCAGCGGTGGCAGGACGGCGTCGAGCGGGATCAGCTTGATCCGGATCCCTGGCGTCGTCGCCAGGTCCAGAACAGCGGGTATGGGAAGAGGTCCAAAAGTGAAGAAGGCTTCGATCCTCTTATCACGCAGCGCAGCGGCCGATTCGGCCAGCCCGAGGCCCTCCTTGCGGATGTCCCGCTCGTCGATGCCGCCCGCTTTCAGGACGCGCAGGGCGTTGCGCTCCAATGGGCTGCCCGACGGACCCACAGCGACGCGCCTTCCCCGCATGTCTTCGATCGTAGTAATACCGATCCCCTCGATTGTGACCAGATGAATAAACAAATCGATGACAGGTGTGAGCGCTCGTACGGGGATCGGGTTGTCCTTGAGTTCCCCCTCGCCCAGGAACGCATCCGCAGCTAGGACGGCCCCCGTGAAAGCAAGATCGGCGCGTTTTGTCTCAATGAGCCGAATATTCTGGGGGTGGCCCTCCGTTACTTCGGCGGTCGCCTGGACGTTTGGGATATTGCGTGAGATCAGTCGGGCAAGTGCGCTCCCTATCTGAAGGTCCGGCGACCCGGGTGGACCGGTGGCGATGGAGAGGCGGATTTGAGGGGCGGCAGAAACCGATCCAAAGGTGGCGAACGTGAGCAACGCGACGATAGTAATTAGTCGGGAGTTCGTTACCTTCGCCATTCTCAAGATCTCCATGCCCAGTCGACTTCGCAAACCCACCGGACTTTCCTCTCGTCGCCTGCCCAGGTCGGGAGTCGGTAATTCCCCTCCCGGGCTCTTGGCTTTTCTCCGAAAGGAATCTGTGGGCGCGGAGGCTCAAAACGTGTAACCTCTTAGCTCTCGGCGACCGCTCGGCGGGGAGTGCTAGCGCCCGGCCGTTTCTCTTTGGTGAAGGATTGCTGCTCAAACTAGGACACTACGGAACTAGGAGCCTAGTTGACAAATGCAGAATTCGTCGAAATCTCGTACCGATCCGGATACTTATGACATGCCAGCGTAAGGAGATATTCTAGTGGCCCAATCACCCAAGCGGAAAGGTCCTGAGGAAGAAAAGGACAACGTCGATCTCATTACCCACACGATGTTTTCATTGGACTTTCTTCGGGCCATATCTGATGCAATATTTTCCCCCCATCGAATGCTGACGCTTTTCCATTCCATTATTTCCGACGGACGGCTTCCAGCAGGCAACATCACGCTACGGGACTTGCTCGTACCAATCCCAATGGTAGCCGCAGAACTCGAGCATGCTTTCGGGATCCGAACGCTGTCCCTGGATGTCTCTGGCGAGGTGCGCTTGGCCGGCGAGGGGCCAAGCCAGACGGCCAAATCGTACTTTACGTTCCGGCTGCTCGATCGGAAGAATCAACCGTCTGGGGACCCTGGAAACGCCAAATTTCCCCTCAAACGCCTGTACGGCGCAATGCCGACGTTGAAGAGCCAGTACCGAGCTCAGCAGAGGAAGGGCCACACTCGAACGTTCGAGTCGCTACAGAAATGGACCGCAAGCAATAAGGAGCGCGCAGATAGGTTTCACAACGAAATGGCAATTAGATTCGTAAATTTCGGTGGCCAACAGGTCGATAACGGGAAGCTGGACTACTTCTGGCTTGTGGAGCCCAACTCAGAGTTATTCCCCACGTTAACCTCTGGACTTCTGCTCTCCTTCGTCCTTGCGTCGCTTTCGAGGTATCGCGCAAACGTTTTGGATCATGTAGAGAGTTCGAAGATCAATCTGCTTTTCGAAGTGTTCACAAGTGAATCGGATGGCTTCCTGATTCCTGCCATGCGGAATCTCTTGTACGCTGAAGCCTTGTATGTAGGAACTAGCGATTTTACGTAATGCCCCTTTTTAATTCGGGATAGCTTTCCTTTGAGGAACGCTTTGAGGAACGCTAGGTATGAGAATAGATCATGAGATGTAAATCTTTTTCCATCGCTGCGATCTTAGTTAGTAGAAGTCGATTCGACCTTCTTGGATTTGATTCTGCACTGAGGATCCTGTAGATTTGGCTCTGCTTAAACCTGACCGTTTCATATTCATCGAGAAGATGGAAGGTTTGAGCCGAATTTCGACGATGTCAATCCGCGGCCTCAGCCCCTTTACGCTGCTGGAATCCTGCTGATTACAGTGACACGGGAGTACTTAATGAAGACTCGTCCAGATGCAATGGGTGAATTCGGCAATAGGTTGGATGATTTGGAGGGACGATTGAGAAAGGTTATCGAGATGCATGGTTCATTCCTCGATAAGAAGTAGGAGCAAAATAGTTGGCCTACATGGCTGAGGGAGAGGGGGGAGTGCTGTTTCGAGGGCCGCCGTCCAGTACCCCAATGCCAAACGCCGGGTTTCTTGGTAGCGGCCCTCAAAGCAGCACCCCTTCCGCGGTAGGGGCGGTGACCACTCAAGCGCCGAGGAAAGAAAGGTCGTCCACAGTTGGAAAGCGCACAGAGGAGTTCTCTGATTTGGAGATCGAGGGCATCTTGCCTTCAGGATTAATCGCGAGCATCCTTTCTGAAGAGTAAGTACAGACGTATCTAGTGGACCCGCTCAAGGACGACGACTGGAATGATTCGCTTTGTCTTCTTCGGGTAGTCGCGGAATCCCGAGAACACATTGCCATGCGCCTCGTAGAGACGATCGCGCTCGGGTCCTTTCGGGAGCGGCGTCGCGCGCACCTTGAACTTCTCCGTGCCCACCTCAATCTCGGCCTCGCGATGCTTCACCAGATTATGGTACCAGCCGGGATGCGTCGGCGCGCCGCCCTTCGACGCCGCGATGATGTAGCGTTCACCATCACGGTGATAGACGAGCGGCGTCGTGCGCACCTGGCCGCTTTTGGCCCCACGCGTCGTGAGGAGCAGGAGGTTGTCGCCCCAGGGTCCAATGCTTTTTCCGCGCTTCGCGTGGAACTCGTCAATAACGCGCGTGTTCCAATCCGCCACGTCTCGCCAAAACGCGCTCGAAGACCGCGCTATTCCCTGCCCATGCCGCACTTTCGCCCAGTATCCAAGTCCCGGTGTTGGAATGGCTGCCCGTTTACATGCTTTGGCGAGACCAACGTCAGATGTATGAATAAGGTCATTGACTAGAAAATACTCTGCCGTCGCCCCCAAACCGCTACTGCAAGCGGCCAGATTCGATCTCACATGTCTTTCTATCCCTAGCCGCCTTTGACTAGTACGGGGGTGCTGTTTTTGAGGGCGCTGTCTAGTACCCCACTGTTCGGGATTGACACGAACTAGTGTTCGGTATTACCCTCGGAACCAGCATGGCAATTGGAGCCCTGGCAATTCCCGAAACAATCAGCCGACCGGAAGACACTTCTGAAACCATTGCCTCGCCGCGTTTGTTCAAGGCAACCGGCGCGCGGAAGACTCCGCAGGTAGAGTGGGTTGAGATTCAAGTCAAGTCCGTTCTCAACCGTGTCAAGGGCATGCCATTCGAGTGGTCGATCAATCCCTATCGGGGATGCGGTCACGGCTGCAGTTTTTGTTACGCTCGCGTAACGCATTGGTACATGGACCAGGATGGCGTGAACGATTGGTCTTCACGAATCTTCGTTAAGGTGAATGCGCCGGAGGTGCTTCGAAGTGAGCTCGCTTGCTCTGGCTGGACGCACGAGGATGTTGCAGTGGGCACTGCGACGGATCCCTATCAACCGACAGAGGGTGCGTACCGGTTGACACGCAGGATTCTGGAAGCCCTGCGTGACTCCCGCACTCCCATTTCCCTTATCACGCGCTCGCCGATGGTCACTCGGGATATTGATCTCCTTCAACAAATGTCGAGAGCTTCGGGGGCTTCCGTTTGTTTCAGTATAGTCACCATGGATCCTGAACTGTCGCAGGAGCTCGAGCCGCACGTCGCACCACCACTCAAGCGTCTGGAGGCGTTGCGAGCACTCGCCAAGGCAGGTATCGAAACGTCCGTTAACCTAGCACCGGTCATTCCCCGCATTACGGACAACGAACAGAACCTAGCTGAAGTGATTCGAGCCGCCAAATACTATGGTGCATCCCAGTTGTGGACGAACGCGCTGCATCTGGGTGAAGTCGTGCGCGATGCATTTTTCAAATATCTTCATGAGAAGCGGCCACACCTGATTCCTGAGTACGAGCGAATGTACCCGAAGCGGTATGCGCCACGAGAATATCAGGACCATGTGCAGCGTGTGGTTGGCGCGTTGAAAGCCAAGATCGGATTTTCGAGCGGGGCACGTCGCAGAGACGACCCCGACGTCCCGTCCCCGCTGGATCCCAGGCAATTGCAGCTTTTTGGCTAGTCGCATGTTTAACCATTCAAACTAACCCACTGCCGAGCCACCGGAGGTCTTGACCGCCAGGGAAATGGCATGAGATAGTGGAAGGACAAAGTTGTCCAACCAGTGGACCATTGTTGAGGTAGGCGGTCAAGAATCGCAGGGGAA
>JAHKKJ010000055.1 GCA_020027655.1 Deltaproteobacteria bacterium
GTCCCGCTGGTTGTCCTTGGCACATTCATTCTCGCGTTTGGATGGTTTGGCTTCAATCCCGGGTCAACGCTGTCGGGGACCGACCTCCGAATCAGTTACGTTGTCGTCAACACGATGTTAGCGAGTTTTACGGGATCTGTGTTTGCCATGTTCACGTTATGGGCCAAGGACCTCAAGCCGGATTCCACGATGATGTGTAATGGGATGCTGGCGGGGCTGGTTGCGATCACCGCGCCCTGTGCCTTCGTAGATCCCTGGGCTGCGGCAGCCATTGGCGCCATCGCGGGTATCCTTGTGGTTCTGAGCGTTTTCTTCTTCGAAGCGCGTGGGATCGATGACCCGGTCGGGGCAATTTCGGTTCACGGCACGAACGGTCTCTGGGGCGTGCTCTCCGTCGGCATCTTTGCCAACGGGGCATACGGGGCTGGTTGGAACGGCGTCGTTCGTGAGGAGATGGTCAAGCTCTACGGAGCCGACGGTGTGCGCGGGCTACTTTACGGCGACTTCTCGCAGTTCATCATGCAGTTAATCAACGCCGGAGTTGTCGTGGTCTTCGGCTTCGTTATGGCCTACGTCTGGTTCAAAGTTAGCGATCTCATCACGCCCATCCGCGTCAGCAAGGAGACTGAGATCGAGGGGCTCGACGGTCCCGAGATGGGAGTACTGGGTTATCCAGATTTTCAGCTACACCCGTCAGCGGCAGGATATGGCACGGTTGGCGTGACCTTTGCGGCGTCTTCAGCAGCTGAGCTGCCCGCGAGAAAAGTACCTGTAGAGCAGAACTAAAGGAGACAAGCGATAACATGGCATCTAAGGACGTACTGGACCTAGTCAAGAAGAACAAAGTAGAGATAGTGGATTTTAAATTTGTCGACGTACCGGGGCTATGGCAGCACTTTTCGATTCCGGCGGCAGAACTGACGAATGATCTGTTTGAAGACGGGATCGGCTTTGACGGCTCGAGCATCCGGGGATTTCAGTCGATCAATGAATCCGACATGCTGTTGATCCCCGATCCTGAGACCGCCATGATGGACCCGTTCACCGAACATCCGACCTTAAGCCTCGTGTGTAACGTTATCGACGCCGTGACCCGGGAGTCTTACTCCAGAGATCCCCGTTACGTAGCGCAGAAGGCCGAGAAGTACTTAAAGTCCAGCGGCATAGCCGATATCAGCTACTGGGGGCCCGAGATTGAGTTTTTCATCTTCGACAACATCCGCTTTGATCAAGCGCAGAATCACGGTTACTACTACATTGACTCTGAAGAAGGCTTTTGGAACTCCGGGAGCAACGACAAGCAGAACCTGGGCTACAAGATTAGATACAAAGAGGGGTATTTCCCCGTACCGCCCATGGACCAGTACCAGGACCTGCGCTCCGAGATGGTCAAGAACTTGGAGAAGTGCGGGATCAAGATCGAAGTGCACCACCACGAAGTGGGCACCGCCGGGCAGACCGAAATCGACATGCGATACACGACCCTGACCAAGATGGCCGATCAGGTGCTGCTGTACAAGTACGTGATCAAGAACACCGCGCACCAGCGGGGCAAGGTCGTGACTGTGATGCCCAAGCCGCTGTTTCAAGACAACGGTTCTGGGATGCACACGCACCAGAGTCTATGGAAAAACGGCAAGAATCTATTCTACGACAAGAAGGGCTACGGGCTTATCAGCGACACGGCTCGGTACTACATCGGGGGGCTACTCAAACATGCCCATGCGCTGTGCGGCTTCATTGCCCCGACGACCAACTCCTACCGAAGGCTGGTGCCCGGCTACGAAGCGCCGATCAATCTAGTGTACTCGGCCCGTAACCGAAGCGCCTGCGTGAGAATCCCCATGTACTCCACCAGCGAGAAGGCCAAGCGGCTCGAATTCCGTACTCCCGATCCGAGCTGCAACCCCTATTTTGCCTTTCCGGCGATGCTGATGGCGGGACTGGACGGGGTTCGAAACAAGATCGAGCCGCCCAAGCCCATCGACAAGGACTTATATGAGTTGGAGCCGGAGGAAGCGGCCAAAGTGAAGTCGATGCCGGGGTCGTTGGATCAAGCGCTGGATGCGTTGGAGAAGGATCACGACTTTTTACTTCGGGGGGATGTGTTTACCAAGGATGTGATTGAGACCTGGTTGGACTACAAGCGCAAAAAGGAGGTCGATGCCATCCGGCTCAGACCCCATCCCCATGAATTCGCCCTGTATTTCGATATCTAAACCACGCGCAGCAGACAGGGGGCCTGATGGACGAGGTCCTGGTTTTTCAGCACGACCCGTTTGAGGATCTGGGTTTTTTTGCCGAGGTATTGGAAAAGCAGGGAGCGAGTTTTCGGACGATCCGGCTTTTTCATGGCGAGGTGCCCGCCGAGGATTGGGAGCAAACCAGCGCTCTCATCATTCTCGGCGGGCCGATGAGCGTATCCGACGAGGAACAATATCCGTTTCTTCGTTGGGAAAAGACGATCATCCGAGCGGCCATAGACGACGCAGTACCTCTATTGGGAGTCTGTTTGGGTGCCCAACTCATTGCGGCTGCTCTCGGCACGGCGGTTCATCACGGACCGGTGAAAGAAATCGGTTGGTATCCGATTTCAATCACGCCGCATGGGCAGGTGGATTCGTCGCTCGGGTATCTTCCTGAAAACGCTGTGGTGTTTCAATGGCACGGCGCCGGTTTTGGTTTGCCTGCTGGCGCGCAGCGATTAGCGTCATCCACTTATTATGAAAATCAGGCATTTCGCCTGGGCAGAAACATCTATGGCCTCCAGTTCCATCTTGAGATGACGTCGGAGATGATTGAACGGTGGATCGATGAGCGTTCCAAAGACCTCGCCCAGGTTCCTTACATTCATCCGGACAAAATAGTCAGCGATACGCAAAACTACCTGCCCACCTTGAAATATTACGCGGAAAAGTTTCTGTCTGAATTCATCCGCCGCGCGACCAAACCGAAAACCCTGAAGAGCAAAAGGGGACATGCAAGAGTATGAAGAGGGTGTTGGTCATAGACGACCACGTTCCCTCTCGCGACAACCTCAAGCGCGCTCTGGCCGCCAGCGGATGTCAGGTTGTCGGCGAAGGAACCAGCGGCAAGGAAGCGGCCCAGTTAGCCTCGGCCACGGTCCCTGATGTGATCCTGATGGCGGTGGGCTTGTCTGATCTGGACGGGATACGCGCGGCACGGAAGATCATGCAGGCAAGGCCCGTTCCGGTTATTCTTGTCAGCAGCCACTATGACGCCGAAACCGTCGAGCGGGCCAAGCACGCCGGCGTCATGGGCTATCTTCTCAAACCCCTCCGAGACGGTGAGCTGCTACCCACGATCGAAATTGCAGTGGCTCATTTCCAAGAGTTTGTTGCCCTCCAAAAAGAAAACGAGAATCTCAAGAAGACCCTCGAGGCGCGCAAAATCATCGAGCGCGCGAAAGGGATACTGATGAAAAGCAAAGAGCTTTCGGAGGCTGAAGCCTTTTCCCTAATTCAGAAGAAAAGCATGGATTTGCGTAAACCGATGAGCGAAATCGCTCAAGCGCTGATTTTAAGTGAAGAGCTCTCGAAAGCGAAGAACGACTAGCCTGGATTATTGACAGCGGAGTGACCGAGGAGCGAGCCTCTCCGGTCGCGGGCAATAGGCCTGTGCCTTGAGGAGGCCTGCAAACTGGAGTGGCGGAGCGCGCAGAATGAAGAAGAAACGCGAGCCTATAGCCAAGTGCCTAGAAGTCAGCGCAGCTCTACGCTCCTGTGCCCGCTCGCTCCGATGCTCACTCCTCGGTCCACAGCGTGTCGTGCCTTTCTTCGGTTCATGAATGTTTCAGGCTACCGAGCTTCGGGGGTCCGCAATGACTCGATGCTGAATATCCAGGCAGGGCGTGATTGTTTGATACGCAGTCAACTTTACACGAGAAGAAATAACACCGTAGCCAAGAAGTCTTTTCCCCAGATAGCTCTGGCATAACCGTTGCTACTTAGCCTGTCATAGGCAAGGTTGCCATCGGTCGAGCAAAGGCGCTCATCGGTCAAGCGATGGAGCGCCTTTTTTTTGGTTGATCAGGAGGTCTTTATGGCTCGGCGTCACGAGAAAACAATGACCGGAAGAATATTCGAAAACATCCTCTTTTTGGAAGAAGTCTTTGGCGACAAAGCTGATGCGGATATCCCGGACGTACCTGTGCTCGAGTTGGCGAAATGCTTTGAGTTATCCCACCCAAGGACCTTGCGCGCTCACAGAGGACGTCAAAAGTCTTGGCCGCTTTGGAAATAAAGCGGGTGAATTACCGAATCATCTCTTTCGCAAAGCATGAACAAGATCGAAGAGTATAAAAAAGAAAAAGACGGGCTGGATATCCTCCCGGAGGTTCCGCGCTACGCGGCGGAAGGCTGGGAAACGATTACCGACGGCGACAAGGAACGACTGAAGTGGGCCGGAGTCTTTTTTCGCAAGCAGACGCCGGGTAACTTCATGATGCGGGTTCGTATGCCGAACGGCATCACCAGCGCGACGCAGTTCCGCACGCTCGCAGAAATCAGCGAGGAGTTTGGCAAGGGGTTCTGTGACATCACCACCCGCCAACAGATTCAGCTCCGTTGGTTCAAAATTGAAAATGTGCCCGAGATCTGGCGGCGGCTCGACATGGTGGGGCTAGTCTCATTGCAGACCGGCATGGACAACATCCGTAACGTAGTCGGTTGCCCTGTCGCGGGACTCACGTCCAACGAGCTTTTTGACGCGTCGCCGGTGGTCCGGCAGTTCACCGGACTCTTCGTCGGCAAAAAGGAGTACACGAACCTCCCACGTAAGTTCAACGTGACGATCACCGCCTGCAAAGAAAACTGCACCCACGCCGAGACTCAAGATCTCGCTCTAACGCCCGCGAGCAAAGAAATCGAAGGTAAAGTCGTCAACGGATTTAACGTCGCAGTGGGCGGCAAGATGGGTTCCGGCGGGTACCGGATGGCGTCGCCGTTGAATTTATTCGTCACGCAGGCTGAAGCCGCAGAGATATGCAGCCATGTCGTGCGTATTTTCCGCGATCATGGGTTTCGCGAGTTGCGCACCAAAACCCGCCTCGCCTTTCTGATCGATGACTGGGGTGTCGAGAAGTTTCGTCAAGAACTGGAACGGCGCGCCGACCGGCCCTTGCTGACTGCCGGCAAGGACGAAAGATCGGAGAAGCACGTCGATCACGTGGGAGTCTATCGACAGAAACAGCCGGGGCTGAACTATGTTGGGCTTGCGGTTCCCGTAGGGCGCGTCACCGGGGAGCAGTTGTTGGAAGTCGCCGATCTCGCCGAGAAATATGGCAGCGGATTGATCCGTCTGACCATCGGTCAGAATGTGATTATCCCCAACGTTCCGGACGCGCTGATCGGCGCCTTGACGGCTGAGCCGATTCTCAAAGAGCTGCGCTACGATCCTTCGGAAATTATGCGCGGACTGGTGAGCTGCACGGGTATGGATTATTGCCACTTCGCCTTGATCGAAACCAAGCAGCAGGCGCTCAAGACCGCGCGGGCTCTCGAGCAGGAGCTTGGAAAAACCAAGCCCATATCGATTCATTGGTCAGGCTGCCCGGCGGGCTGCAGTAACCAAGCGGCAGCGGACATCGGCCTCATCGGCAAGAACATAAAGATAAATGGACAGGTGGAAGAAGCAGTGGATGTTTACCTCGGTGGCGCCAACGGCCCGGCCGCAAATCCGCCGATCAAAATTATGGAAGATGTTCCGTGCGCGGAGCTTGCTCAAACGCTGCATGGACTTATTCGCCACGGCGCTTTTAAAGCGATGCGGCAGCAGCTCCGAAAAATTTCCCAAACGACAAGCACCAATGGCGTACGTCCCCCGGAGAGGAACGAACCGGCGCGCTCGATGATCGATACAAAGGATATCGCCGAAGGCTCAGCAAAGCTGGTCCGCAGAGGAGGTGAAGAAATAGCTGTATTCAAATGTAATGGACAACTCTATGGCATTCAAAACATCTGCCCCCACGAAGGCGGACAGTTGTGCAATGGGTGGATCGAAGGCGGCGAGGTCGTGTGCCCGCTGCACGGCTACAAGTTCAATCTTAAAACCGGAGCTTGCTCGACGGACCCGAAGCTAAAGGTCAAAGTTTTTAAGCTCGTCAGCCAAGGCGATCAATTTACTTTGGAGGGATAAATATCGTGGCAAAAAAGGGAAAACAGACACGGCGTAATTTTCTGAAGCTCTCAGGGATGAGCTCTATAGGGTTGCTGTTGAGCAACTTACCGGCGCGTTGGGTCGGTGGAGTCTATGCGGCGGATGGACCTGAGACTCCGAACATCCGCATCGGCATCATTGCTTTGACCGATAACTCATCCATCGTCATGGCCCACGAACTCGGCCTGTTCAAGAAGTATGGGATTGAGTCGACCATCTCCAAAGAAGCTTCATGGGCGGTGATCCGTGACCGGCTCACCTTGGGAGAAAACCAGGCGACTCATATGCTTTTCGGAATGCCCTTCGCCTCAACCATGGGGCTATTAGGCTCGCCGAAAAAACCCATGATTATTCCTTTTGTCCTGAATCGCAACGGCCAGGCGATCACGCTGAAGAAAGAGTTGGCGTCAAAGGGAATCAAGACCCCTCAAGCGATCAAGCCTCTCGTCGATGAAGCCAAGAAGGCGGGCACGCCGATGACCTTTGCCATGACTTTCCCGCCTGGGACCCACGCGATGTGGACCCGTTACTGGCTTGGCGCCGGCGGGATCAACCCGGACAAGGATGTGACTCTGATTACTATTCCGCCGCCGCAAATGGTGGCGAATATGAAGGTCGGAAAGATGGACGGCTTCTGCGTCGGCGAGCCATGGAACGCGAGGGCGATCGCCGATGGGATCGGCTATACGGCCGTTACCACGCAGCAGATGTGGAAAGACCATCCGGAAAAAGTCCTGGCTTTCACTGAGGAGTTTGCCGAAAAGAATCCCAAGACGGTGAAAGCGATCCTCCGGGCCATGTTCGAGTCCAGCCAACACATCGACAAGTTAGAGAATCGGCCGCACATGGCTGAAGTGGTTTCCCGACCTCAATACATCAACACACAGAAGGAAGTTATCTTGGGTCGAATGTTAGGGGATTACGACTACGGTGATGGCAGAAAGGAGAAAGACCCCAATTACATGACCTTCTTCGTTCGCAATACCAACTTTCCCTGGAAGTCCCACGGCGTCTGGTGGCTCTCCCAGTTCCGTCGCTGGGGCATGGTCAAAGAGCCGCCGGACTATAAGGGTCTGGTCAATCAGGTGCTTCGTCCCGAGATCCAGCGCGAGGTCGCCAAAGAAATGGGAATATCGATGCCCAAAGAAGACATGAAGAAGGAGACGCTGTTCGATGGCGTTGAGTTCGATCCAAGCAAGCCAGAAGAGTATGCCAAGAAATTTCCCATCAACAACATTGGATAGAGGTGGACAATGACCAGACGTATCGACTTTGCCACGGTTGTCCTTCCCATTCTCGGGCTCGGAGTCATGCTGCTTATCTGGACGATACTAAGCACGACCGTAGCCCGGGACCTGCCTTCACCGATGAAAACCTGGGAGGAGAGCAAGCAGTACATCCTTAACCCCTTTTTCAAAGACGGGGAGATGAATCAGGGAATCGGCCGGTTCGCCTTCTTAAGCCTGGTCAGGGTGGCGAAGGGGTTTCTGCTCGCGATTCTCATAGGAACCCCTTTGGGATTTCTCCTCGGACTCTCGGCCTTCTTTCATCGAACCTTCGATCCGGTGATCCAGATTTTGCGACCCATCTCTCCCTTGGCGTGGCTCCCATTGGGCTTGGTTATCTTTAGGCAGTCCGAGCCGGCCGCCATCTTTACCATCGCCATTTGCGCCATGTGGCCGACAGTGATCAACACCGCCGTTGGAGTACGAAGTATCAGCCCTGAATATCTCAATGTCGGACGGGTGCTTAAGCTTTCCCGGATGAAAACACTGAGGCGCATCATCATACCCGGTTCGCTGCCGTATGTTTTCACCGGATATCGCCTCTCCCTCGGCCTTGCCTGGCTGGTCATCGTGGCTTCAGAAATGCTCACCGGAGCTCCCGGGGTGGGCGGCTTCCTGTGGCAAGAATATAACAGCCTCGTCTACTCCCACATTCTCCTATCCATTATCACCATCGGTCTGATCGGCTTCAGCCTCGACCGGTTGATGGGTGTGGTGGAGAGACGGTTCAAAACCGCCTGAGTAGCACCATGGCTTTTCTTGAAATTCGTGGGGTCAGCAAGAGCTTTAATCTCAACGGAAAATCCAGGTCCGGATCCGCGCTGCCCGTGCTCCGAGATATCAACTTGGCCATCAACGAACGGGAGTTCGTCTGTATCGTCGGGCGATCCGGCTCGGGGAAAACCACGCTCATCTCTCTGGTCGCCGGTCTTATCGAACCGGATCAAGGTGAGATTCTTCTTGAGGGCAAACCGATTCAGGGGCCGGACCCGGAGCGGGGCGTTGTCTTTCAGAATTATTCGCTGCTCCCGTGGATGACGGTGTTCGAGAATGTGCACCTGGGCGTGGATGCGGTTGCGTCCGAGCTTACGGCCAAGGAGAAGCGCGAGCGGACGGAGCATTACATCAAGCTCGTCAACCTCGGCAACGCTGCCGGTAAGCGGCCCCTAGAGCTTTCCGGCGGAATGCGTCAGCGGGTTGCCGTGGCCCGCGGGCTGGCGATGGATCCCAAGGTGCTGCTGATGGACGAGCCGTTCAGCGCCCTGGATGCGCTTACGCGCGCGACGCTTCAGGAAGAGCTGGCGCGCATCTGGACGGAGACCAAAAAAACGGTGGTGATGATCACCAATGATATCGATGAAGCGATCCTGCTAGCCGACTGTATCTACCCGCTCACTTCCGGTCCCGGCGCCACACTCGGGCCTGCTATTGCCGTGGCTTCTGCCCATCCGCGCTCCCGCCAGCAGTTGAGCCGAGAATCGCAATATCAGCAATTACGGCGCGACATGATTGGCGCTCTCGTTAGCGGGCCACGGACGGGAAACGAACCCCACACGGAAAGAGGATCGACTGTGACGGCTGCCTCAAACTAGACAGGAAAAAACCCATGCCACCTCTTTTGGAACTCACTCAATTAGGAAAAAGTTATGCGACGCCCGACGGCCACGCGGTCATCGTAAAGGATTTCAACCTGCGTGTCCCGGAGGGAGAATTCGTCTGCATCATCGGCCATTCGGGTTGCGGCAAGTCCACCGTTCTTTCGATCGTGATGGGGCTCAACGAGGCCACGGAAGGTGGAGTGGTACTGGCGGGAAAAGAAATTATCGGACCGGGATTGGATCGCGGTGTGGTCTTCCAGTCGCCCGCGCTTTTGCCATGGCTCACGGCTCGGGAGAACGTGCTCCTGGCGCTGGAGCAGGTCAACGGCCACAGCAAGCGCAAAGAGAAGATCGAGCTGGCCGATAAGTATCTTGCCTTGGTGGGCTTACAAGACGTAGCCGGTTCCTACCCGGACGAGCTATCGGCCGGGATGCGCCAACGCGTCGGAATCGCCCGTGCGTTCGCCTTGGAGCCCAAGGTTCTCTTGCTCGATGAGCCGTTCAGTTTACTTGACGTCGTCACCCGCATGGAGCTTCAGGACGAGTTGATGCAGCTTTGGGAAAGAGAGCGCAAGACCGTTCTCATGGTCACGCACGATGTGGATGAAGCGATTCTGCTCGCCGATCGGATCGTGATGATGACGAACGGCCCGGCAGCCAGTGTAGGGGAGATCCTCACGATTCCTTTCACACGCCCACGCCACCGATTCGACATTCTGGCTGATCCTGAGTACGGACGAGTTCGAAACCATTTAATCACTTTCCTCGAAGAGCGGGCCAATCCGCGACAAATCTCACTACTGGAAAAACGCAAGGAAGAGGCGCAGGCGCAGATCACCGCAGACGAGTTATTCGTCATCGAGAAGTACACTGGGTTTAACCGATTTCGCTCGCGATACCGCCAGCGGCAGCCGATGGCGGAACCTGTTGAGATCGGTACTCAGGGCGGAACATCGTCTTGTGAGGCCACCGGAGTGAGCCGCGTTAGTTTGCGCTGATTGGTGTATCGATGCCAAAAATCCAGCGCGAAAGCATCAAGCAATGGGTAAAAACCTATTGTCCCTACTGCGGCGTGGGTTGCGGTCTCTTGGCAGGCATAAAGAACGGTGCCGTTGCCAAGATCAAAGGGGACCCGGACCATCCATCAAGCTTAGGCGATCTCTGCCTCAAGGCGGTCTATTTACCAGAAACCCTGTCCACACCCGACCGTTTGCTCTATCCCCAAATGCGCCGATGCCAGGATGGACCCTTTACCAGGGTCTCTTGGGACACGGCGATCAAATTTTTGGCGCAGCGTTTTCGTGACATTATCGGCGAGCACGGCCGGGATGCAGTGGCCTTCTACGGCTCCGGACAGCTCACCACCGAGGAATACTATGTCGGCAACAAGCTGGCGAAGGGGTTTCTCGGGACAAATAACTTCGATACGAACTCCCGTTTGTGCATGGCTTCGGCCGCCGCGGGCTATCAAGCATCCTTCGGCTCGGACGGACCGCCGGTTTGCTACGCGGATATCGACGTTGCGGATTGCTTTCTCCTCATCGGTACCAACACGGCCGACTGTCACCCGGTCATCTTCAAACGTATGAAGCGGAGAAAGATGGCGAATCCCGATAAAATTATGATCATCGCCGTCGATCCACGCCGCACGGAAACCGCGGATTTCGCCGACCTCCATCTGCCGATCCGACCTGGTACGGATATCGCGCTGCTCAACAGTATGCTCTATGTTTTGCTCGAAGCGAACTTGATCGACCGCGACTTCATTACGCGACACGCCGATGGGTTTGCCGGGTTATTGAAGGTCATCAAGAAATATCCGCCGAGGATTGCCGAGGAAATCTCCGGTGTCCCCGAATGTCTCATCGTCGAGGCGGCATTGATTTTTGGCAAGGCGGAGAGAGCCCTATCGCTCTGGAGCATGGGCGTCAACCAGAGCACGGTCGGCGTGCATAAGAACAATGCGATTCATAATCTCCACCTCGCCACCGGCAAGATCGGTAAGCCGGGCTGCGGCCCGTTTTCTTTAACCGGTCAGCCCAATGCGATGGGCGGCAGAGAAGTGGGAGGACTTTCACACCTGCTACCGGGCTACCGCAGCGTGCAGGATCCCACACACCGTGAAGAGGTCGCCCGCTTTTGGGGTGTACCGTGCGAAAAGATTTCACCTGAGCCGGGGTTATCGGCGTTGGAGCAGTTTGAAGCCTTGGCCGAGCGAAAGCTCAAGGCGATCTGGATTCTTTGTACGAATCCAGCGGTGTCGGCGCCGG
>JAHKKJ010000421.1 GCA_020027655.1 Deltaproteobacteria bacterium
GCACTTCCCATCCGATCGACCATTTCCGCTCGATGCGCGTAGTAATTCGCGGCGGCCGCCCACAGAGAACCCGAGTTCGTGATCGGGGCAAGCAGTTTCACGGAGCTCAGATCGACACCGCCGGCGCCGGAGGAAGCATCGCGGGCAATCTGCATCGCCGCGGGATTGTTGGCAAGCGTATCAATAATTTCGAGCATGGTGTAACCCTGGCGCGCTAGACCCGCCTTAATCAACGCGTCACCAATATTATGAACTTTATCTGCGACGATCGCGCCGGCTTGGTTATTATCGTAATGACAAATTTTCATGTTCGCCTCCGCTTTCTCAAATTCAAAGACTTTCCTCTCATACCTGAAGGTCCCGGTAAAGTCCAATACGTCGCCATCCAAACTCCAAACTCAAAACCTGTCCTGAGCCATGTCGAAGGATCCGAAATTCGAAACAATTTCCAATGCTCAAAAATCAGAAGGTTCCAAACAAGCCCAAAGGGAGGAGTAGCGAGTGCAAATGACAAGAGATGAGAGAATTCTTCTCCCCCTCGACACTCTACCCTCGACCCTCGCTGCTCCCGCATCCGCCGCCGTTTGACGACTGTCACCGCGCCGTCGTATTTAGAAGCGAGCGATCCTATAACACGTAGAAGGAGACCACAGAGGATGTTGAATCTAACGGCAGCCGTTACAAGAAATCCCCGCTTTGAGCCGCTCATCGACGGCACCATCACGTCGAAGATTCTCAATCTCCAATTCGTGGTGACCACGCCGCCTGAGCTTTTCTACCGCAACCTCAAGTACGACGAGTTTGACGTTTTTGAGATGTCTCTTTCCGAGCTGGCCATCTCTCAAGAACGCGGCGAAGGCACACGATGGCAGTGGAGCGCTCTGCCGGTATTCCCCGCCAAGGCCTTTCTATGGTTCGGGCTGTACGTGAATAGCGAAGCAGGAATCCGGGGCATCCAGGACTTGCGGGGCAAACGCGTGGGCGTGCCAGATTATGCTATGACAGCCGCGCTCTGGTTCCGCTCTTTTCTCTGGGAGCTTCATGGAATCCGGCCGCAAGACATTTCCTGGCACGTCGGCCGGACCAAGCAGTTCAGTCACGGCGCCCTCGTAGGACTCGACCAGCATCCACCGACCGGAGTCGCGCTCAGGTGGTTGACGGAAGAAGAAACTCTTGATCGTATGTTGGATCGCGGCGATTTGGATGCAGCCTACAGTGTTGCGCCCAGCCACGATCCAAAGTTGCAAACCTTCGGCAGCAAGATCGACCGTTACGGGGGAACACCCATTGCTGGGAATCCTCGGCTGCGAAAGCTGTTCGACGATGGTGGTCGCCAACTGGTGATCGAATACTTCCGGAAGACTGGTATCGTTCCGGCCAACCACACCCTTGCGGTTCAAAAGCGTTTGCTCAACGAGCATCCCTGGCTTGCTCTGGAGCTATTCAAGCTCTTCCAAGAAGCCAAACACGCAGCTTACGAAAGGGCGAAACGGTGGAGCTCAGCTTATCTTTATTTCGACGGCAACGACGCGGCAAACCAGGCCGCTCTCTTCGGCGACGATCCTTTTCCCTATGGCATCAAAGAAAATCAAAAGATGTTGGAGCTTCTCTTCCGCAACTCCCACGAAGAGGGCTTAACTCACAAGCTCGCTCGGGTCGAAGATCTTTTTCACCCAACTACCTTGGACACTTGACCTATTACGTCGTTGGCAATAATACGGAGCTTCACTGGTGTCAAAATAAGCTTTTCTCCGCTGAATGAGGAGGAATCTGATGATCACAACTGATTCGTCTTTGCGTTTGTATTGTTCCTTCTCCCCTTGCGGGAGAAGAAGGTAAGGATGAGGGGTGATCCATTTTGCACCCTCACCCTCGGCCCTCTCCCATCGAGGGGCATCGAGGGAGAGGGAATCAAATTGCGCACGAGCCCCTTTTACCGATAGATAAATGACGAGATTATCCCAATAAGGAAAATCCATGAGCGCTAAATTTCCCGCCGTCGATGCCGACGGCCATCTTGAAGAAGTCCATATCAACTGGAAAGAACGAGTTTCCGAAAAATATCGGGACATGGCTCCGAAGCAGCGTCCGGCCAGCGACAGTCATTTGCGTCTCATGCTGGAAGGCAAGCCCTGGCCGAAACCAAGTGGACCGGGCGTCGGCATTGGCGGACCTTATCGTAAATCCCATCCTCGACGTGAGGGAATGAAAGATTCCAAGGCGCGGCTTATCGACATGGACAGCGAAGGAATCGAAGTCGCCGTGCTCTTTGGGGGTGGCCTTGGGGGAACCATCCCAGCGCTTGAAGATGCTGCCCTGGCGACCGAACTGGCCCGCGCCCGCAACACCTGGGTGGCGGAATATTGCTCGGAAAATCCCGCACGTCTCAAGGGGACGGCGGTGTTACCGCAACAAGATACTGCCGCGGCGGTGGCCGAGCTCACACGCACCGTAACTGAGCTCGGATTCGTCGGCGTCTCGCTTTTGCCCAATCTCCGTGGACGTCACATCGGGGATCCCTATTTCTTTCCTCTTTACGAGGAGGCCGAGCGTCTTAACATTCCTATTTGTGTCCATATGTTTTTGGGACGCTATGGATCAGAGGCGACCGGCACCATGCGGGTCGATAAGTTCTTTTATTCCCACCTTTTTGGACATACTTTCGAACAGATGATCGCTCTGGCCGTGGTCTTGGGAGAAGGGCTATTGGATCGCTTCCCCAAGCTTCGTTTTGTGTTTTTGGAATCGGGCGCTGGTTGGCTGCCTTACTGGTTTTACCGCTTGGACGAACATTATGAAGTGCTCGGCAACCAGGTGCCGGAACTCAAAACGATGCCGAGCAAGCTTCTGCAACGCGGGCAGCTATACTTTTCCTGCGAGGCCGATGAAACGGAAATCCCCCGCGTCATCGAAACCATCGGAGATGACTGGATCGTCTTCGCCTCGGACTATAGTCACTTCGACTCCCGTTTCCCCGGTGCTTCTCAACCGATTATCGAAAATCGACGGCTCAGTGACTCATCCAAGCGCAAGATTCTCAATGACAACGCACGGCGGCTCTATCCACTTTAGTTGAAGGCACGAATGATGTTGTTAGCTCTAATCCGACAAATTATTTTAGTTCTTGAACGATGCGTTGAGCGAATATTCCCTCTCCCCTCGCGGGAGATGGCAAGGGTGAGGGGGCGTTACAAACCGTGGTCACCCTCACCTCATTCCTCTCCCGTTTCGCGGGGCGAAGGTCAGGATTTCCCCTCTTTGGAAAAGAGGGGCCAGGGGAGATTTCCGGAGTCACCGAGGGTTCCACATCTCCGAAAAATCCCCCTTATTCCCCCTTTACCAAAGGGGGAAACTCTTGCTTGCACCACCTCCTTAATTACAACACAGTTTCTAAAGAGAGAGTTTTTTCGACACGAGCTTCTAGCCCAGGTTAAAATTCTCGGACTAACGCTCCTATTAGGATCGCTGTCTTTCGATCATGCAATCGCCGAGAACGTCAAGATCGGCATTCCTTCACTTACCGTAACCATGATGCCGATCGCCGTCGCAAAGGAACAGGGATTCTTTCAAAAGGAAGGGCTGAATGTCGAAACGGTGCTCATGCCCGCTTCCCTGAACATCAAGGTGCTTCTAAGCGGCGACATCCAATATGCCACGACCATAACTGCCGGAGTCGTGGCCAACGTGCGCGGCGTCAACACGCGAGTCGTGATGTGCTTTGTCGATCGGCCGCTCCTCGACCTGGTGGGGAACCCGGAAATCGGCTCGATCGCAGACCTTAAAGGAAGATTGGTCGCGATCTCTTCCCGTGGCGGATTGCACGACGTCACCATGCGCCGCATCTTCGTTCAATCGGGGATGGATCCTGCACAGGCGACTTTTATCACTGTCGGAGAGCAGGGCGCGATGCTGAATGGAATAAAATCAGGACGGGTCGCAGCCGGCTTGCTTAACCCGCCTCACAATTTTGTTGCCTACCAGCAGGGACTCAAAAATTTGGGATTTGCCGGAGACTTCTTTCGCGCTCCCAGCACCGGTATTGTCACCATGCAGGAAACTCTAGAACGGTCCCCAGAACAAGTCAGGCGCCTGACCCGTGCTCTAGCACGCGCGCGGATCTTCGCCAGAGAAAACAAGCCCGCCACGGTCGCCATCTTAAAGCGCTTCGTCAGACTACAAGATGAAGACTTGGTCTCGAAAATTTACGACTACCACAGAAAAGCCGAAACGCCGGACGGCAGGGTAGACATGGCCTTGGCGAGTGAAACCGTCCGTGACGTCCGTCAAGCCGAGGGAATCACGAAGGAGATTCCTGTGAATCAAGTCTTCGACTTCTCGTACTTGCCCCCGCAGCGCTAGGCGATTTTCATCGCATTTTTGTTTGTGTGCTTTGCACTGTTTGAAAGTTCTCGCGGCGCGCGCAAATTTTATGACCGTTATTCCTCATAGATGCA
>JAHKKJ010000422.1 GCA_020027655.1 Deltaproteobacteria bacterium
TACCGCCGCTGGTATTCCGCTTTGGAAAAGCGTGGATACGGAAAGCGCTTGTGCAGTCGCTCCAGTTCTTCTTCAGACAGCAGCATCTTAGGACCCTCCGTCGCCTCCCAAGCGCTTGCACAGAGCCAAATCAACGACGTCTTCGCTTTTGACCTGCGCCGCCTTTGGATTGATACCCAGCTCCACCATGAGCTTGAGAACCGACCGCACGCCCGGCACCGTCGGACAAATATTGCGTGGCAGCTCTTCCACGATGTCCAAATAGGCCGCCTCGATTCTCTCAGGACTTACCTTGAGGTTTTTGGCCATGGTTTGGAGCACGCTCTTCTTGTTCCCCGGATTACGGATGTAGTTGACTGCGTCCACGTTGGCGCGAGCAACCCGCTCGACCATTTGCTCATTAGACTTGAGAATCTTTCGGGTCGTCACCATGCCGGTCGCTTGGAAAGGGATGTTTAACCTCGCCATATCCAGAAGCGAGACGAAGCCCTGGCTCACCGCGGTCTTTGCCAATTCCGGCGCGATCACCGTCGCCTGGACGTTGCCGGTCTGCAACGCCGCCAGCCGGAGCGGCTCCTCACCCATGAAAAGCAGCGCGATGTTATCTCTGCGCGCGTTCAGTCCCATATAATCCAGCGCTACGTGGGCCCCGAGTGAAGCCAGCCCGGCCTGGCTGGCACCAATGGCGACCTTCTTCCCTTTCAAATCCTCGGCCCGTTTGATGCTCGGATGCGCAACCAGCTCGTATCTCACATTGTTTTGGTTGCCCAGAAACATCACCATGTCTCCGCCGGCAGCCACCGCATTGATGACATGGGTCGGCCCGATCAATCCTACCTGCACCTCCCCGGCGAGCATCGCCTGCGCTGCGCGGGTGGCGATGATGAAAACCGGCTCGACCTCTACATTATGCTTGCGAAAAAAGCCCTGTTCTCGCGCCACCCATGTGGAGGTCATGTACGCGTTGATGGCGCCGTAGGCGAAAACAGCCTTGGAGGGCGAATCCGCCGCACGGCTTGGACTGGGAGGGAATTGGCCGATCAGGAGAGCAAGCAATAATAGCCGAATCATGTTCGCCTCATTCCAGATTGTAAAGCCGCGCGCAATTGTCCCAGAGAATCTTTCGCCGGGACAGGTCACTCACGTCTTCAATCTCGAAGAATTCATCCAGCGCATGGGGAAAGTGCGCGTCGATGTGCGGGTAGTCCGTTGAGATTACGAGATTGTCATCGCCGATGCGCTTAATAACGTCGCTGACGAGATATTCATCCGGGTCCAGCGAGATAAAGCATTGCCTGAGGAAATATTCGCTCGGCTTCTTCGATAAGGCCACATCCGCCAAAGGACCGTGCAACTTGGCCCTCTCATCCAGGCGGTAAAGCAACCAAGGCAGCCAAGCGCAGTTACCTTCCAAAAAGGCGACTCTCAAATTGGGGAACTTTTCCAGTACGCCACCGGCGCAGAAACTCGAAACCGCCAGAATCAATTCCACCGGATTACGCAGCGCCATGGCGACGATGTTTGCGTTGGGGTGGCCGAAGAATTTATTTGCCACTTGATCCTGCTTTGGCCGCGCCGGCGGGTGAAAGCACAGCGCCACGCCAAGCTTTTCAATTTCCGCCCAAAGGGGATCGTAATAGCGGTCATGGATCCGCTTGCCGTTGACCGGCTCGGGACAGAGCGACAGCGCGGTTACGCCGAGCTGATTCACAACCCGTCGCGCTTCTTCGATGGCGAGAGCGACATCGTGCAAGGTGATCAAGGCGGACGCCTTTAGCCGGCTTGGACTCTCTTTGCAGAAGTCCGCGATCCAGCTGTTCCACGCCCGGCAAAGATCGTTGGCGTATTCCGGCTCGAAGCTATCGTCACAATGGAGCGGCGATGTCCGAAAGAGCACGGCCACATCTAAGCCTTCTTTGTCCATGGCCTGCACCTGCGACGTTGCGTCGTAGTCCCGCTCCACTGCAAAGTCGTAGCGGTCGGCCACCTGTTTTTGACCATGGTCGATCACATCGGTGATAGCTCGCAACTTGGTTCCGCTGCCGACTTGGAATTCCACGCGCCCATGCTTGCCGTTCCTTTGTCCCCGCGGAATGCGGTCACCCCACTTGGGATTCATGTATCGTTCATAGAGAAATGCGGGGTCGTAGACATGCATGTCGCTGTCGAACGCTCTTAGACCATTTTTCATCTTGTCTCTCCCTCAAAATCAGTACTCCACCATTCCAATTTTCCAATCCGCCAGTTTCCTTTACTTGGCTTTGATCCCCAGTTCCCTTTGGGCGTCCCGGACGAAGTTAAAATCCGCCACATCCGAAATCGCCACTGGACGGTCGATATTCATGGACTGCTTCGCCTGGTCGATGACCACTTTTAGACCATTCTCCATCATGCTGCCATCTGCGCTGAAGATGCGCCAGGTGGATTCGTAGGTGTTGGCGGCGGCCTCGTGGTCTGTCTTCCCCCATTCCATCATGACCTGAATGGCCCCGCCACGATTCTGGCGCACATAGCGGTTGGCCCGGATCCCGGCCTTGATCATTCTTTTCACCTCGTCCGGTTTCTCGCGGAGCTTTTTCGTGGTGCTGCCGATGCCGGTGAACGGGAAAGTAAAAAGCTCATAGGCCCGGGCCAGCACGTTAAAACCCAGCTTTTTCGCTTCGGAATCCGCTGGCGGTGAAATAACAATAACATCGACAATGCCTTCCTTGAGCGCGGCGAAGCGAGCCCGATCCGGGCCCAAGGCGATGATTTTTATTTCCCGCTCCGGATCGATTCCCGAGTGCCTGATCATCATGCGCGCCGCCACATCGGCCGTCGCCCCAAAGGTGCTCACGCCCAGAATCTTGCCTTTTAAATCCTTAACGGCCTTGTGTTCAGGCCGAGCGATCAGCATATGGGTCGAGCTATCCATGAAACTGGCGACGACTTTCATGGGGAGTCCACGCAGGGCTCCCCGAATCACCGAGGCGAAGACCATGGTGTAGTCGATGTCTCCCGTGCTGAGGGCGGGGATCGACACGTTAGCATTCATGCGGATGACCTCAACATCGAGCCCCTCATCCTTAAAAAACCCGCGCTTGGAGGCAACGCCGGCGGTTAGAAAGGAAACATCCAACGCCGAAATAGACAGCCGCACTTTGTCGGCGGCCTGCAAAGGTGACGCGACGAGAAACACTGCGCAAGTGAATAACCAGATTCGTCTCATATCCAAGTCCACTACCCTCTTCCAAGATCAAATCAATCTCTTTTGCCGCTCGCCGGAGATTGAATAGTTACCACCTCAATACTTCTGGTATACTGCGGACAAATTGACAACCCCTACGCCGTCGGATAACTACAACTTCACGGCAGTGTTCTGGATTGCCGCGTCGGCAGAAGATAACAGAACCGGGATTGGCGAAGCAACAAATTCAGTCGGATGCGATTCTTTTCTCGATGAATGACGCGCCGGTCTTAAAGCCTTTCGGACTTTTCCGCGAAGAGGGCCAAGGTGTGTCGCACATTGGCATGTGACAGCTAAAAAGCTGGGTTGGAAGCTTCCTGAAATCAAAATGACCAAATTCGGAGTCTTTCTGCCTGTCTCCGGCCGCGCCGCAAGCCGGCAGACCTTGATGCAAGCGGCCCAACAGGCGGAAGCCCTCGGCTACGACTCAGTTTGGAGCGCGGACCGGATCATCATCCCATGGGAAATCAAAACTACCTATCCTTACAGCAAGGAAGCGACATTCATTGTTCCGCCCGATCGTCCCTTCTTCGAGCCGCTCACATGCTTAGCTTTTTTGGCAGGCTGCACGGAAACGATCCAGTTGGGGATGAGCGTTATGGTCATGCCCTACCGTCACCCCCTCTATTGGGCAAAGATTGCCACGACCATCGATCACCTCTCCATGGGCAGATTCATTATGGGCGTTGGCGTCGGTTGGATGCAGGAAGAGTTTGTTGCCATGAATGCGCCGTTCCGAGAACGCGGCAAAGTTTCCGACGAGCAACTACAGCTCCTCGACACGATTTGGCAGGAGAACCATGCAACGTTTCACGGGCAACACTACAACTTCGATGATATCGCCTTCAGCCCGAAACCCTACCAGAAGCCTCGGATACCGATCTGGGTTGGCGGCGAAGGCAAACCGGCGCAGCGCAGAGCCGGCATCTACGGCGATGCGTGGTTTCCCTACTTCGTCAGAATAACGCCTAGGGAACTCGCGGCACGATTTGAAAACGTGCGCCGTTGCGCGCAGGAGGCGGGACGCAATCCGGAGGAGATCACATTTGCTTGCTGTCTCCCCATTGAATTAACCTCGCGGGATATTCCCCAGGAGGAGGATTATCTCAAAGGAAGCATCCGCCAAGTCACCGAAGCAATAAAAAAATTTCAAGACGTGGGCGTCGCCCATATGGGTCTTCAGTTTATGATCCCGCACTATCCCGAACGCCAGGAACAGATTGA
>JAHKKJ010000423.1 GCA_020027655.1 Deltaproteobacteria bacterium
GACACGTGTGGGGTTTCGAGCCATTACGACACAGTCTTTGGCGGGAGAGGAATGAGGTGAGGGTGACCAAGCTTGGTAGCGCCCCCTCACCCTAACCCTCTCCCACGAGGGGAGAGGGAATTGTTGCTTGGACCTTCGTTCGACTAACAGAAGGTTTCGTCCGATCTGGGTTAACCGAGAGCTATTTCCATTATCGCCTAGCATAGTCGCCCGCTTTCTGGGTTTCTTTGCTCATGCATTCGCCGCGCTCCCCGCTTGATTCCGAATGGCCAAGTGCTGCTCCGGAACCGGAAATCCCGCAGCGCCGAATGATTCGCGAATAACCCGATTTGGTGTCAAAGTAAACCTGCCAGTAATTGATCGGGTGTGACAGTAAGGACGCACCGCCAGTACCGGACCCGCCAGATTAAACTCCAGGATCTCTACATCCGGCGCGGGGTCCGTTTTCTCCGCGCTCAGATCTTGCTTTCTATCCTATTTTCAGTTCGAGACGCTAGCTCCTTGGCGTACGGACAACCCTTTTGCGTGCTCGATTAGAATGCGTTTGACCTCCTGGATCGTCTCGGGGTTTCCCTGAACCGAGTGACTGGAACGGACGACCTTTTCAGACGCGACTCCGTCAATGTGCGCGCTGACATATTTAACCACCCCATCTCCCCCCTCCTTTAGGGGACCGTCGCTATCTACCGCAATGATTGAGTGAGCTACTACCCCATCCGCAATCGGAACAGAGGCTAGGTTCTTAATAAAAGGATTCCCAGGAGTCATATTGGTAATGCTCGTCGGAATGCCGCCGGCAGTGCCGAGGACGAGTCCCTTGGTTTGCAGCGTCAACAGCTCGACATTCATTTTTACGAAACGGCCTGGCAGATTTACGAACCATGAGCCCAGCCGGCCGAGGAAACCGAGCGCCTGGTAGCTGCCGCCGTGCGGCGTGGCGATGAACACCACGCGTTTCACAAAGGGGAGGGGCTTGAAGATCAGCGCATGGGTTACCAGCTCCCGAGTTTCAGCGCTCACGGTGAGCTCCTCCGGCGGAACAGTAAAAGGCCATAGATGCGTCCCACTATCGATGACGGTCATCTTCGTCAGCAAACCTCCCTGGCTGTGTCCGATAACAACCATTTGCTTGAGACCGGGATCTTTTCCCTCGGGATCGAGCTCTGCCACCGCTTTCGCCAAAGCGTCGCGCAAAAGCATTCCCGAATAGGCGATAGGGTTTCCCGTGTTGTAGATAAAAAGCCAGATCTCGTAATTCGCCCAGAACCGGGGGTCATTCTCCAACTCGTTAACCAGTTCCGCCCATCGCGCTGGACTCGAGGCCGTTCCATGCACCAGCACGACCGGAATTCGGCCGGTTTGATGCGGGTGGAGCATGTAGAGTCCTAGCCTTTGCGCACCGATGGTGAAATCACCGGACCGAAAGCCCGCGATCTCAAAGTCCCAAACCGGCGATCCTTCCAAAGTCAAGGCAAGGGCAGAAGTTGTTTCGAATTCGATGGGGACCTCGACGCTATTGACCTTGAGCGATCTGACGGAGTCCGGACTATAGAATTCCAGCTTGCCGCTCAGTTTCCCGGACTTGAGTGCCCCGCGCGGATCGTCGAGGCGAAGAAAGGCTGTCACGGGAACCTTCAGCCGGGCCGGAATGTACTCGTACTGTTTGCTTGTGGCGGCCTCAACCGGCTCGATCGACGCAGCCAGCGTGGCCCCTATGCCTGGAGTGCGGTAACGATTACGCAGGCCGCGCACTTCAACGTCGGCGGCAGGAATAAAATTTTTGAGCCGGTAACCGGCCCATATCAAATCCTTTTCCTCGAACGTGACTGACAGCTCACCGAACGGCAATCTGAATGTGCCGCCCATGGGTATGGCGTACGCGCCGTCAGCCGACTTCGCCGCCTGGGTGAGAGACTGATTGTAGATATCCGCCGCCCATCTCAATCGTGGATCGATTCTTTCGGGAGGTGTGCCATGCTTGCCCGGAAACAAAAAAGCATAGGCGTACACAGCGGAGGCCAGATAATAAGATCGATCTCCGGTGTTATTGGCGTGGAAGAACGAAAGCTCCGCCAGCGCGAAGACGCGATCCTCGTCACCCTGGCGTGCCAAACCTGCATGCAGCTCGGCCAGCGCTTTCACGGGATCTTCTTCGAAGCGCTGATACAAATTCAGATTCATCAGCTCCCGCGCTGAAAAAGAGCTGGGTTTTTCGGCGGAAAGCACATTCGCCGTGAGGGAGTGATAGGCGACGCTCCGGTCCACGTGGTGGACACCAATCGGTGTGGCACAACCCGATGCGATGAGCGCAAGTCCGGCTATCCAGCTCGCCATGGTTGACCATTTGACGAGCCGGTCTACTAAGTCCTTTGCTATTTCCACAACCATCTTCATAGTTTGAAATTACTTGGACGGAACCGGTGAGCGATCGCGGGCAACCGCCGCCGCGAACTTCACGCTTTCCCTTCCAGTTTTAATTGCCGAGCAACCTGTCTCTCCGCTGGTTGTATTCTTGCTGAGAAATGGCTCCTCTATCGTAGTCGGCCTTAAGATCCAGCAGTTGTTGTCCCAGCGTTGGTGTTGTTGCTGTTGTCTCCTGTACGGTCCTTTCACCGCTTGAGATGGATATGCAGCCGGCCAAAAGCACCGCTCCGCACAATAGAAATATTTCTATTCGCATAAGAAAGCCTCCTGCGTTCTTCTCAATTCTTACTTACCCAGCAATTTGTCCCTTTGTCGATTATATTCTTGCTGCGAGATAATTCCTTTGTCGTAGGCGGCCTTGAGATCCTGGAGTTCTCGCTCAGTCGTCGTTGACTTCTGCTGGATAACCGTTTCATCTCCTCCTCTAAATGAGAAGCAGCCCGAAATAGCACCCGCTACCAGCAAGGCGGCTACTGCCATCATGATTTTGTTCTTCATCTTCAACCTCCTTCTTGATCTGACACTATTCCGTCCCTATGGATTCCGCCCGCCGCTGCCAGCGCTTTGAAGAAATCCGAAAAACCTGATTGTTCCGAAAACCGCTCTCTGTTAGGAAAGAGTCATGAAATGGATCGCCCATGCAGTTCTCCTGCTGTTGGTATCCATTGTCATGGCGGCCATGACCGCCTGGGGCGCGCTCGCCATCTTTTACTCCAACTTGTCCGGCGAAGGGCTCCGCACAATGTTGGCTGCGCTCTTCGCTTTGTTTGGGGTTGCGGTGCTGGTTTGGTATCTCTTCTCCGTTAAACGAACTCGCCCTGGCTTTATTTTTTTGGCGGTGTTTCTTCTGCTCGTTGCCTGGTGGTCGACGATTCCCGCCTCCCAGGATCGCGACTGGGCGCCCGAATACGCCAAGCCTGCCTACGCGACGATCAACGGCGACTTGGTGACGATTCATAACATTAGAAACTTCGACTACCGGACTGAGACCGATTTCACACCCCGCTACTACACCAAGACCTTCGACCTCCGGCAGCTCGATTCGGTGGACGTGATTGCGTCTTACTGGATGGGAGATGCGATTGCCCACATTTTTCTTAGCTTCGGATTTTCCGGGAAGGATTTCATCGCGATCTCCGTCGAGACACGCAGGCAACGACATCAAAGCTACTCCTCCGTCGCCGGTTTTTTCAAGCAGTACGAGCTGTTTTACGTCGTTGCCGACGAGCGCGATCTGATCCGGCTCAGGACCAACTATCGGAAGGATCCTCCGGAAGATGTTTACTTGTATCGTGCCCGAGGGCCCACGGGCAACGCACGCCGCTTGTTTCTCGAATATATTCATAAAATAAATGCGCTCGCCGAACGACCCGAGTTTTACAACTCGTTCAGCACCAACTGCACGACCAGTATCCTCCACCACACGCATGTCAATCCAGGCAGTCTTCCTTTATCCTGGAAAGTTTTGCTGAGCGGCTATGTTCCCCAATACCTCTACGAACAAGGCCGCATCGATACGAGCTTGCCCTTCGAGGTGCTCAAGCAACGCTCCCATATCAACGCTGCGGCACAAGCGGCGGACCAGGCGCCGGACTTTTCCCAACGGATACGAGCAAACCTGCCGACACCGCCGAAACTAGAGTCCCGCTAGCGCTAGAGTACGGCAGTTCAAAGTTCCAGGTTCAATGTTCAAAGAGAACCACGGTCTGGTTTACGTTGAACCTTGAACTTTGACTCCTTGAACTTTTGCCGTAAGAGTCAGTCACTGTTTGACCGGCGTCCACGTTTTGTCCGGATTGAATTTGGTCATCGATTGGGCAACGGATGCTGTTTTTGCTCCTAAGTCTTTTTGATAGACGACGCCGTCATGGTTGACGATGAAAGTCATGATTCCGGACGATCCGTACTGTGCCGGATAGGCCACCATGCCGAAACCGCCCATCATTTTACCCCGCACCAGATAATCATAGGCACCGCCCGGTGCGTCTTTGCCTTGTCCCGTGAGTAATTTGTAATAGTAGCCGTG
>JAHKKJ010000424.1 GCA_020027655.1 Deltaproteobacteria bacterium
GCCGGGAGAACTAGGCGAGATCGCCATTAAAGGGCCACATATCATGCAAAGGGTACTTCCGCCGCCCGGAAGAAACGCCGAGGTCATGCGGGGACCGATGGTTTCTAACCGGAGATATCGGGCAAATGGATAGTGACGGTACTTTTACCTTGTGGACCGGGGCTAAGGATATGATTAATGTCTCCGGCTTTAAGGTATGGCCAAGCGAGGTCGAGGAACTCTTCATGAAACATCCGGCTGTCATTGAAGCGGCGGTGATCGGTATTCCTGACCCCGACTCAGGAGAAGCCGTCAAGACCTTTGCAGTCTTGAAGGAGGACGCGCAAGTAACGGAACAGGAGCTCATTGCCTTTTGCCGCAACCGTATCGCAGTCTATAAGGCCCCTTGTTTTGTGGAGTTCGTCGATTCTTTGCCGAGGAATCCCGCGGGAAAGATTCTCAAACGAGAACTTCGGGCGCGGGAGCAAAAGGCCACGGAACCAAGCGCTCTGGCGTCCGCCTCTGAGGGCCGCTGATATGCCGGATGGGGTCGCTATAATCGGCGTCGGATTTACCTCGCTCCAACCATCAACGCCTCATCTCTCATTCAAAGAATTGATGTTCGAAGCAGCCCAAAAAGCTTACCTCGATGCCGGAGTTCAACCGAACGAGATCGATTCTTTCGTCACCTGCGCCGAAGATTTTAACGAGGGGCTATCCATCTTCGATGAGTACACGCCCGATCAGCTCGGCGCCGTGCAAAAGCCGATGCACACTCTCACGCAGGACGGCCTGCATGGGATCGCGGACGCGCTCATGCAGATCCGCTCCGGGATCGCGGAGCTTGTCGTTGTCGAAGCCCACAGCAAAGCTTCGAACGTTAAAACCCCAGAGTGGCTCCTCGACTATGCGCTGGACCCGATTTATAACCGGCCGCTCGGTTTCAACCCGCACGCAGTCGCGGGACTCGAGATGAACGTTTTCTTACACGAGACCGGAATCCGCGCCGAGCACTGCGCGCAAGTCGCAGCTAAAAATCGCCGCAACGCCTTGCGCAACCCGGTCGCGGCTTACCCGTTGGCGCTGACCCCGATGCACGTAGAATCATCTCCTTACGTTGCCTATCCGCTACGCGAGGCGGAGATCGCCGAGAGGGCGGACGGCTGCGTAGTCGTTGTCCTGGCCAATGAAGCAAGAGCCCAAAGATCTCAGTCAAAGGCTGCCTGGATCTGCGGCGTCGGGTTTGCCAATGACAGCGCAACCTTGGAATCGCGAGACTGGGTGCGGGCGGAATATGTTCGCATTGCAGCCGAAAGGGCCTACCGCCAGGCCGCGATCCAAAATCCGCGGGAGATCCGCCTCTTCGAGGTCGACGATACTTATGCCTACAAAGAACTGCAGCACCTCATCGCCCTGGGTCTCTACTCCGAGGGAGCTGAGGCGGGACGGTCCCTAGAAGCAGGCGAGACGAAGCCCGACGGCAAAATACCGGTCAATGTTTCCGGCGGAGCTTTAGGCATGGGCCTCCCATTAGAGGCAAGCGGACTTTACCGGGTCGTTGAGCTTGTCCTGCAACTGCGCGGGCAGGCGGGCGCACGTCAGCTGCCGGATATCCGGCTAGGACTAGCGCAATCCTGGCGCGGTGTACCGACAACGAGCGGCGCCGTCGTCATTCTTGGTACGGAGCGACCCCAATGAGCCGCCGTAAAGTCGCCGTCGTAGGCGCGGGAATGACCAAATTCATGCACCGGGCGCTCGAGACACCGAAGGAGCTGGCGTGGTTGGCAGCGAAGTCGGCGCTCGAATCGGCCGACATGAAATTAAACCAGATCGACTGCATCGTACTCGGCAGCGCGCCGGACGCTTTCGACGGGGTGCACATGAAAGGCGAATATCTTTCCGATGGCTGCGGCGGCTGGAAGAAACCTTACCTGCGCTGCTATGTCGGCGGCGGCACCGGCGTCTACGCCGTGGCGCAAGCCTGGTTTCACGTCGCCTCCGGGCTGTTCGATACCGCGCTGGTGGTATGCGAAGAGAAGATGTCAAGCTGCCTGCCCCATCCGCAAGCGGCTTTTCTTACGATCTTCGATCACATCACCGAGCAACCTCTCAAACCGAATTTGCTCTGGATCTTTGCGCTTGAGCAAACTCGGTACATGGAGACCTACGGCATTGCGCTAGAAGATATCGCCCGCGTATCGGTGAAAAATAAACGCAATGCCTTGGACCACCCGGCTGCACAGCTCGGCGCGGATCTCACCATCAAAGACGTATTAGCGTCCGAAGTCATGGCGTGGCCTGTGCACCGGCTCATGGTCAGTCCAACGAGCGACGGCGCGGCGGCGGTGATTCTCGCTGGAGAAGAAATCGCTCGGCGCATAAGCGACAGGCCCGCCTGGATTCAAGGCGTGGGGTGGTGCTTGGATACCGCCTATTGGACTAATCGTGATCTTGCCTATCCCGAATATGTGGAAAAGGCCGCGTGGATGGCCTACCGCATGGCCGGAATTCGGGAACCACGTAAAGAGATCAACATCGCCGAACCCTATGACCCGTTCGCTTACAAAGAGCTTCATCATCTGGAAGGGCTCCAATTGGCGCCGAAAGGACAGGCACCCAAGCTCTTGGCCGACGGAGTTTTTGAGCGCAATGGTGATTTGCCGGTGACACCTTCCGGCGGCCTGCTCGGCGTGGGAAATCCTATTGCGGCGGCAGGACTCATGAAGATCTGCGAGCTATTTTGGCAGCTGCGAGGTGAAGCCGGAACCCGGCAAGTGCCGGGCAAACCCGAGCGCGGTGTGGCACAGGCGTGGGGCGACCTGATGCAGGTTGGAACCGTCGTTGTCATGGGGACGAAGGAGCCGGCGTGAGTAGTTTCAACGTATTAAACGGTTCAAGCCGTTTAAGCCGTTCGAGTCGTTCGAGAAATGAACTACCCCGCAGCAAGCTGACGGGGTATCAGAACATAGCGATGAGAATTTATCCCAAAGGCTTCACCCCCGAATGTTTTAATCGGGGGTCCAGTTCCGGTCTCGCCTGGATTCCCGATAGAAGCATTCGGGAATGACCGGCTTAAGAGGTCTGGGATTAGCTCTTTACGCAGTAAGCTACGGGGAATCACCGCAGTGATTTAAAAGATTATCGATATGAAGCCCGAACCTAAACTTGTGCGAGGAACGCCCTTGGATGAGAAGGCGTTGAAACGCGGAAAGACATTCAGCGTCACTTACGAACCGAGGCTTCGCTATGGCTGGGACACAGGTCAGGCGATCAGCCGCTACCTGGCCGAACTTAAAGAGGGACGACTGATTGCGCGCTCGTGTCGCAAATGCGAGCGCGTAATGATTCCGCCGCGGATGTTCTGTGAGCGCTGCTTTCGTCCCACTGACGAATGGGTTTATGTGAAAGATACCGGTAAGATTTTCACTTTTTCGCTCTGTTATGTGAGCTGGGACGTGCGGCGGCTAAAACAGCCGGAGATTCCCGCCGTGATTGAAATTGACGGCGCTTCGCCTGGAATGGGGATTTTGCACGTCGTCAAAAAGATCGCGCCAGGAAAAGTCCGCATCGGAATGGCGGTCCGCGCAGTTTGGAGACCCAAGGCCAAGCGAATCGGGAGTGTCACGGACATCGCTTACTGGCAGCCGATTAAAAACTAAAAGGCACGGACATGATCCAGTCGCCAAAGAACTTGGGGCCGCGCACTTGGCCAGGAGAAATTCCGCTCACCTCCCTCTACACGGCGGGAACAGGCGGGCAGATCTTCTTTCACGCGCTGAAAGCACAAGGTAAACTGATCGCTACACGGTGTCGCCCTTGCGAGCAGGTTTATCTACCCGCCCGCTCGTTCTGCGAGCGCTGTTTTGCTGAGCTCACAGAACAGGTAGAAGTCAAACGGACGGGGCGACTGGTTAGCTACACCCTATCTTACGTCGATCATGACGGCGCACGCCTGCGCCGACCCATAGCTCTGGGGCTTGTCCATCTGGAAGGCGCCACCACACTTCTCCTTCACTACCTTCTGGGGGTGAATCACCTCACGGAGGTGAAAATCGGCTGCAGAGTCGAGACTGTCATCAAACCGAAAGCAAAGCGTATCGGTTCCATCCTCGATATCGAAGGCTTTCGTGTGGTTTCTTGACTCATTGCTTTGCTCAAGTTCGAAGTTCCCCCTCTTTCATCCTCCCCCGCGCGGCGCGGGGGAGGGAAGAGGCGGGGGTGCGAGCGATCCAGATTCGCTGAATCGACAGAAAAATTATTCACCACGAAGTGATTCATGATCTTACGCTCGCCCACAGAACATGAAAATGCAGATCATCGTCATGCCGGCATGGATTGCCGGCATCTAGCTTCGGAAGGATGCGTCCGGAAGTCCATGTCAACCTGATTCCAGCACTCCATGCTGGAATGACGCAATTGAAGGGTTCTGCTTAAACTGACCGAGGCCCCTCCGTGCCGTATTTTCAAAGG
>JAHKKJ010000056.1 GCA_020027655.1 Deltaproteobacteria bacterium
TCCGGAAACAGATCACCCGGGTTTAGCTGTTTGGCCATCGTAAATTCATCCTCCCGATCCGTTTAGATGCTCTGAGCGCGATTTTCGATGCGCCGGTGATTGCGAAAGGGGTTATCCGCTAAGACCCAGCAGCTTGGCGGCGGTGTCACCGAGGATCTTTTGTTTGTCTTCGTTTGAAATCTTCAGTTGATGCACCACATCTACGGAGCGCTTGAGAGGAATGGGCACCGGCGGAAAGTCGCTGCCGTAAACCACGTGGTCGATGCCGACGGTGTCGATGGCGCATTGCACTGCCGGGGGGTGCAGGGACACCGTGTCGAGATAGAGCTGCGCGATGTAGCTTACGGGCGGCCGGGTCATAACGTCGGGCTCCCAGGGACCAAAGCTCATGTCTTTCCTGAGCTCGTAGCCGAAACCGTAACGTCCCGCCAGCATAGGCAACGCTCCCCCGACGTGGGCACAGACCAGTTTGAGCTTGGGAAACCGTTCAAAGCCGCCAGTGAAAATAAACCGCGTTAGCGAGAGCGTGGTGTCGAAGGGGCGACCCAGCATCTCCGGCAGGCGGAAGATCTCCATTTTTTCGTTGCCGATGGTGAATTTGGGCGGATGAAGGAACACGGGCACGTCCATATCACTGACCAGTTGAAAGAACGCGGTCGCGCGCGGCGAATCGAGATACTCCCCGTTGACACTGGAGTTGATCATGATCCCCCTGAGTTTGTACTCCTTAACCGCCCGTTCCGTCTCCTGCAGAATCTGATCGTTGTCGAAGGGCACGGAGCAGGCGAGGCCGAGCAGTCGCTTTGGATGCTTCGCCGTCAGCTCCGCGGCGTGCTCGTTGAACTCTTTGACCACGCGAAGAGCGTCGGCGCCATCCGGCGAACGAATCCAATTGTTGCCGAAGACAGTCATATCGACGCCGGCTTCATCCTGCTCTTTGAACAAGCCGTCCAGATCGAAAATCGACTTCGGCGACTTCGGATGGAACCAACTCTGGGGCATGAGGTGAGCGTGACAATCGATGATCATGAGCAACCTCCTCCAGAACCAAACCATAAGGGGTCGGCTAGGTAAATGTCAACTTTGGTAACCAAGTCAGCGGTGTGTTAAAAACGAATGTGATGCGGACGAAGAACGAATTGCGGCGCTTGGTCCAAAGCGCAATGGGAGAGGTAAAATCCGACCTGATCGTAACCGGCGGGAAGCTTATCAACGTTTATTCCGGGGAAATTCTCGATGGGATGGAAATTGCGGTGCTTGACGGGAGAATCTCTTACGTCGGTCCGAGCGCCGCTCACGCCCGCGGCGAGGCGACGAAAATCTTGGATGTGCGTGGGCTCTATATTGCTCCTGGTTTTATCGACGGACACACCCACATCGGCCACTACTGCCGCCCTTACGAGTATCTTCAGGCCTATCTCCCGCACGGGACGACGGCGCTTATGGCGTCCTGCGACGAATTGGCGACGGTCTTCGGCTATCGTGGTGTGAAGCTTTTTCTCGATGAAGTGGAGGCGCACCCGCTCCGCGTGTTCACGTTGATTTCAATGGTAGCGCCGCAAGATCCGCTGCTCTGTCAGACGGCGACGATCACCAACGCCGAAATCGAGGCCGCGCTCCAAGACCCGCGCATTCTCGGGCTCGGGGAGATTGTTTCGTGGCTGCGCTTAACCCAGCTCGACGACGAGATTCTCGAACGGCTCGAGATGGCATGGCGCAGCGGCAAAATCATCCACGGTCACACAGCCGGCGCCAAAGACCAGAAACTCTGTGCGGTGGCCGCAGTGGGAATCTCCTCGTGCCACGAGCCGATTCGTGTGGAGGACGCGCTGGAAAGGCTCCGTTTGGGTTACTGGACTATGCTGCGCGAGGGCTCGTTACGCCAGGATCTAGAAGCGACTCTTACGCCGCTCATTGCGCGAGGTATTGATACCCAGCGGTTGATTCTCGTGACCGACAGCATGTCACCGGACGACGTTGAGGAGCTTGGCCACATGGACCAGGTCCTGCGACGCGCGGTTAGTTTAGGGCTTTCCCCGCTTCGCGCGATCCAAGCTGTGACCTTGCATCCGGCGACGTACTCCGGTGTAGAACAGGAAGTGGGCGGCATCGCGCCGGGCCGGTTTGCAGACATGGCACTGTTGGAGAGCCTGGAGAGTTTCCGAGTTCAGACAACGCTGATCGGTGGCCAGGTCGTTGCGCAAGAAGGGCAGTCATTGGTTCAGGCTGCTCCGATTTCGATGCCGTCGGAGATGACGCACAGTCTGCGGTTGCATCCAAATATCTCTGCTGAGCAATTCAGGATTCGTTGTCCGGAGGCGAACGCCAAGATCCGAGTGATCGAGTTGCTCAATCAAAACATTACTGCCGAGAGATTTATGAGCGTGGACGCTCACAAAGGTTATGTCGAAGCCGATGTCGAGCAGGATTTACTGAAGGTGGCGATGTTTGACCGGCACGACCAGATCGGCAAAATCGCCATGGGTTTTCTCAAAGGATTTGGTGCCAAAATCGGCGCGGTTGGGACCACCACCGATCTCGATGAAAATACGCTGCTGATCGCAGGAGGCAACGACGTAGATATGGCGCTATGTGCCAATGCTTTGATCGAATCGGGTGGAGGAATGGCGGTAGTCAACCATGGGCAGGTGGTTGAAAAAATCGAGTTCCCGGTGGGCGGAATTTTTAGCTTGAACCCTTGGCGCCGAGTCGGCCAAGATCTAGGACGCATTCACCGCTGCCTCCGGGAACGGGGCTCGCAGTTCGAGCGCCCCATGTACGCTCTTTGTTTTCTTCCTTTTGTAACCCTGCCTTCGCTCAGGATCACTGCGCGCGGCCTAATCAACGCGAAGGAGCGAAAAATCGTGCCCCTATTTGTGGATTAAATCTATGAAGAAGTGCCTTCCTTGGCAGCCGCGGGCTTAACATCTTGGCGCAGCGGAAGAACTCGGCCTTCCTTCTTCATTGAGACGTGACCTTCGAGGACGGCGCCATCGCCAATGACGAGCGTTTGGGCATTCACGTCGCCGACAACCGAGCCCGGCGATTGAATCTCCAGCTTTTTTTCGGCCTGAACCTCGGCCATGACGCCACCCTTCCGTGCGGTTTCGGCGGCGTCGCGAACTTTGGTCTCAGCTTCAGCTCTCATCGCCTTCAATTTCGCCTTCGATGGTTGCTGGCCCGTCAAACTGCAATTTTCCATGGATCTTTGTCCCGGGCCCGAGATAGGCTCCTGAGTCTCCCAGTTTGTTTGCCTCTGCCATCGGTACCTCCTTTTTGTCGAGCTACGAAGTATAAGACACAAGGCAATTTTTGTCCACAATTACTAAAACGTTATAGCAATGTAACCATGTTGTGGCGACCGAGAGAACGAGTCCTGGAGAGCGCGGGCACGCGAGTATAATGGTCGCGTTGGGCGACCTCACCCACCTCGGTTAAAGCTGTGGGTAAAACGGCTAAACCTTTTTGCATATCCGGAAGGCTGTCTGGTATAGAATCGTTAAGGCATAAACGATTGGCTCCCGGCGCGTCAGCCCGGGCCAGCGTGAATGCCAGCGCGGCAGGGGGGATACTAAATGGAACTGACCGACCTCAGAGATTTTTTGGAAATTCTTGAAGAGTATGGGGAGCTTCAACGGGTGCAGAGCGAAGTCGATTGGAACCTCGAGATGGGGGCAATCACGCGCCGATGTTACGACCTAGGGGCTCCGGCTGCACTTTTCGAAAACGTGCGAGGTTATCCAAAAGGGTACCGAGCTCTCGGTGCGCCGCTCGGAGCCAGCCGGCATCCGAAGCATTCTTTGTTCGCGCGTACTGCGCTTGCGTTGAGGTTGCCTCCCCACGCATCGGCGAAAGAAATCATGCAGACCTATTTAGAGCGAAAAGAAAAACTCATTCCGCCCATTAGAGTAAACACTGGGCCATGCAAAGAGAACATTATTTTAGGCGACGACGTGGATGTTCTTAAATTTCCGATCCCGTTGATTCACGGCGGTGACGGCGGGCGCTATATTGGCACGTGGCACACGGTGATTACCAAGGACCCGGACAGCTCGTGGGTTAACTGGGGCATGTATCGTTTGATGGTCCATGATCGAAACACTCTCGGATGTCTCTTTCCGTTGCAGCAGCATATCGGTCAGATGTACCAGAAGTACGAAGCGATGAACCGGCCCATGCCCGTGGCGGTTGCAATCGGCGGGCAGCCGGTGATCCCGATCGTAAGCTGCGTCCAACTTCCTCCATACGTCAATGAAGTTGAAGTCGCGGGCGCTTTGCAAGGAGCGCCGATTCCATTGGTGAAATGTGAGACCATCGATTTGGAGGTACCTGCGACGGCCGAAATAATTCTTGAAGGGGAGGTCCTGCCTCATGAACGAAAGGTGGAAGGACCGTTCGGCGAGTACATGGGCTACGAGGCAGGGAAGTCTTCACCGAAGCCGATTTTGAAGATACACGCGATTACTCATCGCAGGGATCCAATTCTGCCCTTCTCGAATATGGGGATGCCGGTACATGAGGGACAGACCGCAACGGCTTTGATCAAAGGCGCAGAGATCTACGGGGAATTGAAAAAGCTCGGGCTCCCCGTTAAGGGCGTGTTTTGCCCGCCTTACGGCGTTGGTCACATGGCGGTCGTTTCTACAGATGTGCCCTTCGTGAATTTTGCGCGGCGAGTTGCTCACGCCGTATGGGCAACGAAACCAGGCCTGTTTACATATTATATTGTTATCGTGGATGCCGATGTCGACCCTACTAACATGGATGAAGTGCTCCACGCGATGACAACCAAGTGTCATCCGGTAAATGGCATTCACCAAGTCCCACACAATCCTGGGTTCCCGGTTCTCCTTCCGTTTCTACCCCAGAAAGAACGGCTGGTCGGGGACGCGGCGGGAGTGATCTTCGACTGCACGTGGCCAAAGGATTGGCCTCAAGAATCAATCCCGATTAAGGCGAGCTTTGAGAATCTCTGGCCCAAAGAGGTGCAAGAGCGGGTGCTGCAAAACTGGCAGTCCTACGGATTTACAACTCCTAACAAATAGCTTCATTCTCTGGTCGCCAAAGACTAAAGTAGTACCGAGAGCGCAACGACGATATCTTTCAACTGCCGAGCGGTTCTCATAGCGCTGCTTTATGATCGCCCGCCGCCAATAATCCGGGGTTGTGTTCTCCGGAGCGGTGATGCGGAAAATAATTTTGTTAAACTGAAGATTCGAAGCTGTAGCTTCGGTGAGTTGAAGCGGGAAAGGCTTAATTTGAAACCGCTATTTTTTACTTAGGCAGTTTAGCTAAGCTTAGAGAGAGAGCTTTCTTCTTCCTGGACCCATTCCTGAAACCGGCTTTCGAGGATGCGCCATTGGCCGCCGACTTTGAAGGCCGGAATCTGCTTTTGTTGAATCATTCTATGCAAGGTACGTTTCGAAATCTTTAAGATACTTGCAGCTTCCGCGAGGGTTAATAACCTTATCGCTGTGTCGGTCTTTTTCATAGACATGGCGCTCCTGAACCCTCACCCATCCAGCAAGCCTCATGCCATGGCCCTTTGGCTTCCTAATAGATTGTTTTTGAAAGATAATAGAAAGCGCCCCGAGATACGGTTATGCTGTACCTAGAGGAAAAATGGACACCTTCGGCGTGACACTGACAAAATTGAAAGACTTTGTCATGCTGCCACGCCCCGAATCCGTCGGCAAGCTATTATTTCGAACTCAGAGGGGTTTTGGCTCCAATTGGTGCGAGGAGGGGGATTTGAACCCCCACGCCATTTCTGGCACTAGCCCCTCAAACTAGCGCGTCTGCCGATTCCGCCATCCTCGCAACCTGATGAACAACTATTGTTTAGTTGACTTTTGTGGTTGAGTTGCCTGCGGTGAAGCCGGCGCCGTCTCGGTGGGCGCGCGACCGGTTGCGTCGCTTTGCTTTTGAGCCGGCGGCGTTTCCGGCGCGGCCGGCGTAGTTTGAGGGGTCGGTGTGCGACTGTCAAAAATGGTGGCCGACGGCTTGTGTCCCGCAAAATAACCCAGAGTTAGCGACGTAATCATGAAGACGATAGCCATTCCCGTCGTCAATTTTGTAAGAAAATTACCCGCACCACTACTGCCGAAGATGGTTGAGCTCGAGCCGCCAAAAACGGCACCCATGTCCGCCTTGCCGGTTTGCAGCAATACGACCAGAATAAGGCCGATGCTGACGATAACGTGAATGATGGTAATCACGATAACCATGTGTGAATTATCTGCTTGTAAAACAATCGACTAACGGCAAAAGATTTCTTCGTGCAGACTGGTGTGGCGCTCGACCATTACCGATCGCCCAAACCGGTTCCGCGGCGATTTCAAAGATTTCGTATAGCACTTTTCGCAATCGCCTTCAACGCGATATTAATCGCTTGGGTATCAAGCATTATTGCGCTCAGGGAGTTTCCTCAAGAGCTTTGATTCCCGGCAGTTCCTTGCCCTCCAAAAACTCAAGGGTCGCGCCACCCCCCGTAGAGAGGTGTGTGATTTTTGCTGCAACGCCGGCTGCCGTGACTGCGGCCACGGTGTCACCACCGGCAATGACACTCACGAGGTCCGGATAGCCCGCGGCAAGTGTTTGCGCCAATGCCTGACTCCCCTTACTGTAGGGCTCTACTTCAAACAGACCCACCGGACCGTTCCAAAGCACCATTCTTGCCTGTTTCAACTCCTGCGAAAATTGAGCGACGGTTTGCGGTCCGATATCCAGCCCGATCCGATCCGCTGGGATGTTGCCAATACATACCGTTGGGTTCTTTCTTTCGCTGTCACCGGTAAGATGGTCTACGGGCAACAGCGTTGATACACCTCGCTCTGCCGCTTGTGCCAATAGCTCTTTGGCCAATGACACTTTGTTTGCTTCCACTAATGATTTGCCGATGTCGATTCCCTTGGCTTTTAGAAATGTATAGGCCATCCCGCCGCCAATGAGCAGGGTGGTTACTTTTGGCAGCAGGTTTCTGATTACACCGATCTTGTCCGATACTTTAGCACCACCTAGAATAGTGACAAAAGGCTTTTCCGAGGTCGAAAGCAATCTTGACAGATAATCAAGTTCCTTGTGAAGCAACAAGCCGGCTCCTTTTTGCTTGAAAAATGCCGCCATTCCGGAAATTGAAGCATGGGCGCGATGAGCGGCGCCGAAGGCGTCATCAATATAGACATCGGCCAAAGACGCGAGCGCCTTCGAGAAGGCTGCGTCGTTCTTTTCTTCTTCTTTGTGAAAGCGAAGATTCTCGAGCAAAACAACGCGCTGATTTGGGTCTTGGACCATCCGCTCAACTTCAGGGCCGATACAATCGGGTGCTAACAATACCGGTCGCTTCAGGGATTGTTCCAGGTGATCGCATACCGGTCTCAAACTGTACTTTGGCACAACCTTGCCGTCCGGTCTGCCTAAGTGCGACGCGACCACCAGCTTTTTCGCGCGATCCAATATTAATCGGATTGTGGGCAGCGCGCTTTCGATACGATGGGTCTCGGTAATCCTGCCTTGTTCGATGGGGACGTTGAAATCGACACGCAAAAAAACTGTCTTATCTCGCAAATCGAGGTCTTCGACTCTCCGAATCATGACGGCTTCCACCGCTGGACAAAAGTTTTCCGACGCTTTGCCTATGACAAAATGTTATTTCCCAATTGACTAATTATAGCGCTTGTAATACTTTTTCAAATAGTTTCTGAAACTTGTGATGGCTTCCCTCTGGTTGCTCCGCTTGTTAGCCCAAGATGGGTTGGCTGCATCCCCCCAGCACGGCATTCTTGATTTGGTTCGGGGATCCGGACCCGTCGTTCAATTTATTCTTTATCTGCTGATTTTGTTCTCTGTCGCCAGTTGGGGTATCATTGTACACAAATTTCGCCAGATCAGGAGAGCGAAGCGAGAGTCCGAGAAGTTCATCGATGTCTTTTGGGAACGACGAAATCTTTCATCGATTCACGAGGCCAGCCGGGACCTTAAGGCGTGTCCCGTGGGGCAAGTATTTCGATCCGGATATGAGGAACTGGTCCGCGTGTCGCGCACAAAAAAGGAAAACCCTTCCGGCGAGGCCTTAACAACAGAACTCGGTGGGGTCGAGAACGTTTCTCGCGCTATGAAACGCGCCACAAGTGTAGAGATTACCAAGCTGGAAAAATACTTAACTTTCCTAGCTACCACGGCAAGCGCCGCGCCGTTTATCGGATTGTTCGGTACGGTGTGGGGCATCATGAACGCGTTTAGAGGACTGAGCGTGACGCATTCTTCAAGTATCCAAGCTGTCGCACCCGGCATTGCAGAGGCCCTCATTGCCACTGCGGTCGGTTTGGCGGCCGCGATTCCCGCTCTCATGGCCTACAACTACTTTGTCCAGCAGATTAAAGTGCTTGCCGCCGAGATGGATAATTTCTCTCATGAGTTTCTTAATATCGCTGAGCGACATTTTTTTAAATAACTTTACGGGAGGCCATTATGGCGATGGATGGGTCCTCGCAGCGTGACGCGACAACAATCTCACAGATTAATGTTACACCGCTGGTTGACGTGATGTTGGTGCTGCTGGTCATTTTTATGGTGACCGCCCCAATTATTCAGCAGGGTGTGCAGGTCAATTTACCACAGGCAAAAGCCGGCGCGATTCCAGGAACGGAAGAATTATTAGTAGTAACGATTGCCAAAAATGGGAAGGTCTACCTGAATGATAACCCGATGACTCTGGGAGAGTTGGGAGATAAGCTGCGAGCCATCCGTAAGCTGCAAGCGGACAAACAGGTTTACCTGCGGGCCGATCAAGATGTGCGATACGGGTTGGTGATGAAGACCATTGCGGAAATTAAACAGGCCGGTATCGAGCGGTTGGGTATGGTTACACGGCCATCTTCCGATGAGAAATAGCTACCGATGGCGGGACGTCAATCCACTCAAACCATAAGTTCACGGGAACGATCGCTTCCCCTCGTTGATCGCGAAGATAAGCTTTCGAAGTGGCTTTTTTTCTCCTTCTTGTTTCACGGTGCCTTGATTTTGGCTCTTTTCGTAGTGCCATTTCTGCCGGCGCGGAGTCGGCCGAGCTATCCGGTTTATACCGTGGATTTAGTGGGAGGAGAAAAGATCGGGCGGAACAATCTGGGTACGGAACTGGTGCCTCCTTCGGTCCCCAAGGCAGCCCCAAAAAAGGCGGCGGAAGAAGTTCCTCCTCCTCCCCCGGTGCAGGAAACTAAGCAGGAGACAAAAAAGGAAAAGCCTAAACCGGTCGAGAAGGAAGCGCCGCCAGAAGAAAAAGTGGTGTTGAAAGAAGCTACAAAAAAGGAGCCGAAGAAAGAGCCGACCAAAGACACCAAGAGTGAGTCCAAGACCGAGGAATCGGCGCTGGATCGGGTGCGGGAAAGATTGATCCAATCTGCTGTGGATCGCGCAAAAAGCCGCACGGAAGGCACGCAAAAGCCATCCAAGGGAGATGTCATTAGTTCGGGTGAGGGTGAGGGAGAGGGAGCCGCCGCTTTGGGTCCGGGGGGACGTGGTGGGGGGGTTGTCAAAGGGATGGAGTTTATCATCTACCAGAATCGGATGCTCAGCAGCATTAAGGACAATTGGGCCTGGGTGGGACAGAAAAGTAACCTCAAGGTTGTCGTGCATTTTAGCATCAAGGACAATGGGGAAATCACTGGATTGAAAATTGTTCAGCCTTCAGGAGATCCATCCTACGATGAATCAGTCCTAAGAGCCGTGAAGAAGTCTAGCCCTCTACCGCCTCCACCGGAGAGTTCCCGGAAAGATTTTGCCGATGTTGAATTAACGTTTCGACCGAAAGACTTGGGAGCGTAGCGTAATGATGGTCAAAATTGTTATTGCCTTTCTATTGCTGATTCTCAACCCTTGGCCTGCTAACGCGCAACTCAAGGGAGAAACGGGAGTGAGAGGAGAGATTGTTGGACAGGGCGGCCTGAAATTTCCCATCGCGGTGTCTCCACTGAAAAACTTGGGAACGACAGCCGACATTGGAAAACTGTCGGAAGGGATTGCCGACACGATTGTTTATGATCTCGATCTGTCGGGATGGTTCAAGGTGTTAGACCGCGCAGCCTACATAGAGAACCCGCAGAAGAGCGGGGTGGCGTTGGGGAGTTTTGATTTCAAAGATTGGTCGACCATCGGGGCGGAGGGCCTAGTCAAGGGAGGCTTCACGGTTCAAGGCGATGAAGTCACCGTGGAATTGCGGCTCTTTGACGTTTTCCAAAACAAAGAACGGGTCGGTAAACGCTATGTCGGTCGAGTCAAGGACTATCGGCGCATCGCCCACAAGTTTGCCGATGAGATTATCAACCAGTTCACGGGTGTTCCCGGAATCTTCAATACACGGATTGCCTATGTCTCCACGAGTGGGGGTCGGTTTAAGGAGATTCACATCGCTCATCTCGACGGGAGCGAAAAATTTCAGCTCACCAATAACCATACGATCAACCTTTCGCCCTCATGGACGGCCGACGGTAAATCGGTGCTGTACACCTCATATAAGGATCGAAATAGCAGCCTTTATCTCTTTGAGCTCTATAGCGGCAAGGAAGCCAAGATTGCCCCTCGAAACGGACGGTATTTAGGAGGTAAAGCTTCACCCGATGGCCAATTCATAGCCGCCACCGTGGAAACGGGAGGGAACAGTAATATTATTTTGCTGGACCGAAATGGTAACTTGATTCGTAGCCTCACGGAAAGTCCCGGTATTGAAGTCTCACCCGCATGGTCGCCGGACAGTCGACAGTTGGTTTTTGTGTCCGATCGCAGCGGCTCGCCTCAGGTATTCATCCTCGATGTGGCGAGTAGTAAATCGCGTCGTCTCACCTATAGTGGTAATTATAATACATCGCCCGAATGGTCGCCGCGAGGCGACCGAATTGCCTATACCGGGAGAGTAGGAAACCGTTTTGCAATTTTTACGATTGGAGTAGACGGCGGAGAACCGCGGAAGCTTACGGCTGAGTCGGCGGACAGCGAAGATCCGACGTGGTCACCTGACGGCAGATTCATCGCGTTTTCTTCCAATCGAGCTGGAAAGTATCATCTGTATGTCATGCAGGGGAATGGAGAAAACCAACGTAGATTGACAGGTTCTGGGGGAGATGATACAAAACCTAGCTGGTCCCCTCGGTTAGAGTAGTTTGCCCTCAGCTCATGCGTGATCGGATCCTAGAAATAAGGAGTATGTGATGGTGGCTGTGAATCAATTGGTGTGCTGCGGCTTCGTGACTATCATTTTGGCGGCGGCGGGTTGTGCTCCGTCCGCGACGAACAAACC
>JAHKKJ010000425.1 GCA_020027655.1 Deltaproteobacteria bacterium
GCCGGCGATGCCGATGCGCAGCGCCGACAGTCGTTCCGCGTGTATCGGCTCCGTCCACCAGCGACTATGTGCCAGCGGCCAAGGTAGCGCGGGCTGCCCGCCGACGATGATGCGCTCACTCATCGTTCGTCCTCCGAGCCGCGGACCCAACGAAACTGCGGTTCGTCAATCCTGATCTCGATACGGCCAATAGGGATGGGACCAAAATGGGCCCGTGGAATCATCACGCCGCCTTCATGGAGTCGCAGCACCACGTCATCAATCCCACAAACCCGGGCGGCGCTCTCGACGATGGCGTCGAGAACCGGCTGTACCTCCGTGGGCGACCGACTGATGATGCCGAGCACCTCGGCCGTTGCCGTTTGATGCTCCAGCGCTTCGCGCAACTCTGCGTTACGCTCCTGGATCTCCTTAAACAGCCGCACATTCTCGATGGCGATCACGGACTGATCGGCGAAAGTCTTGAGCAGCGCGATCTGTTTGTCCGTGAAAGGTCGAATCACCATACGGCGGAGCCCAATGACTCCGATGGCAACACCCTCCCGCAATAAGGGCGTCGCTAACATAGTGTGAATGTCTCGGCCTGGAACATGCGCGCCAAGAAACTCCGTCTCAGCCAAAGGGGAGCGCAAATCCTCAACGTGTATAAGTTGACGGTCAACCACCGCGCGTCCCATTACGGATTGCCGGTTGATGGGTCGATCTTGTTCCGCTCCCGCCGTAGGAATCGTTCCGTGGTGGGCAACCTGTCGAAGCAGATTTCCGTAAACGAGCCGAATCGTCGCGTCTTCCGCAATGCACAATCGCACAGCACTTTCCGCCACGGCATCCAGCACCGGCTGGATTTCGGTCGGCGAGCTAGCGATGACACCCAAGATTTCGCTCGTCGCGGTCTGCTGGTCCAACGACTCCTTTAACTCGTGGAACAGTCGCGCATTCTCGATCGCGATAACCGCCTGATCGGCGAAAGTCTGTAGGAGCGCGATTTGTTTTTCCGAGAAAGGGCGAACCTCCGTCCGACGAATGTGGACTGCTCCGATCGGCATGCCTTCCCGCATTAGGGGCGTAGCGAGTACGGTTCGGGCACCTGAGAGTAGTGTTCTCGACTTGGCTTCTGGAAACTCGGTTTCGAGCTCTGTGGCAACATCATGGACGTGGATCGTTTTTCCGTCGACAACGGATCGGCCAGCTGGCCAGCCACGATTTAGTGGCCGGTCGTGTTCCACCAGTGGCACTGGTCCATAATGGGCTACTGACCGCAAATTGTCGCCGTCAGCACGCCAAATTGCCGCGTCAGTCGCATCGCACAACCGCGCGGCGTTTTCGGCGACGACATCAAGCACGGGCTGGAGGTCGGTCGGCGAGCTGGCGATGACACGCAGAATTTCGCTCGTCGCGGCGTGCTGCTCCGCGCCCTCGCGAATTTCTTGCGCCTGCGCGGCGATTATTTCTTTCAGTGCCGCGACAGACTCGCGGGAAGACGAGTCACGCCGCTTCACGGTGGATGCCTTTGGGGGCTTCTTGCGAGTGCTTTTCATGGAACACCGACTTCCCCTGGACTGACTTTTACGCTAGGTCGTTGGTAACCGTCAAGGAATGGTTTGGGCGGGGCGCCGAAGGCACTTAAGGGGTAAGGCATAGAGGGTTAGGCGCCGGCCGATCCAGCCCCCTTCAAGCCTTGGCGTCCTTTCGAGTTGTAGGACAGGCTTGGCGGGAGAATGATTGGAATCAGGGTAAGAGTTGTCTCGCGCAAAGACGCCCGCTTGCAAGGCTACGGGCAGGCAAAGGCGCGAAGGAAATACGAATCGGAACTTGTCGCCCTCGCGCGACGCAGGGTCGATCACTTTATCAGAAGACTGGCGTCGAGCACTTCAAACCGAACTTGAGAGTGGCGCGCGCGCAGGGAACAGCGCGACCATTTGCTTTCCAACTGCCGTAATACGTTCTTCCGTTCCGCAACCGACAAACGGCGCCATTTGATTTCGGCGACGATCAATCGGTTGCGCTCACCTGGATCAGGCGCGACCAGATCGAGTTCGACGTTGCGTTCCCAATACCGTTGAGCGCCGGAAAAGCGCGCTCTGCAGAAATCCTCGAACACCGTGGCGGCGTGATCGTGGATGAGCTTCTTCTTTTGACTGGCCGTGTAAGTTCGCCACAGACTTTGATGCGGCGAGTAAACCCGAAACCAGAATCGCATCGTCGGATCATGAATCCGGTAGAGAATTTTCTTGGTGGACCGAACGCTTTCGCCAAACGGCAGCTCGCGCCTCAGAATGGAAGCATCCAGCAGTTGTTGCAGCAAGCGCGACAGATTGGTTTGCGCCGTGCCGAGCCGGCTGGCAATCTCCGACGGTCGCTCCGCGCCCCGGCCCACCGCTTCAAGTGCCGCGACAGCGTTCAGCCCGATGACACCTTCGTCGCGCAGAATTCGCTGCGGCTCTTGTTCCATGTAGGGGGCGAAATCGAAGTACAGCGATTCGGCCAGCGTCACGACGTCGCGGCCGCGCTCCACGAACTCCCAATATTTGGGAATACCGCCGACACAAGCGAACTTCTCGAAAGATTGCATGTCGTCCTCGCGCTGCCCGCATGCCCGGCAAAATGCGGTGTAATCCATCGGCTGGACATGCAACAGCTTCGTGGCGCGACCGTAGAGCGGCGCCGCACGGTGGAGAAACAAGCCGTGCATCATCCGCGTACTCGATCCGGCGAGAATCAGCAAACAGCCCCGCGGCAGTGAATGGTCAAGCCATTTTTGCAGCTGACTTGGCAGCGATGCGTCCACTGCCGTTAAATAAGGAAACTCATCAAGGCAGAGAATCCAGCGCCGCTTTTGGAGCGCGAGGATTTCTAGCAGCTCCGGCCAGGTCTTCGGAACGATCTGTGTTTCTAGCCTGGCGCGGAGATCATGGAAGACCTGTTGAATTTGCAAATCGCGCTGGGCTTCGATGGCTTGGCTATAAAGGCCGTCGCGGGCCTGAAGCCATTGTCCCAACAACCGCGTCTTACCGACGCGCCGCCGGCCGTACACGACTAACAAACCACCCCGCTTTCCCGCCGCGTCCAACTCGCGCAGCTCAGGGTTTCGGTCGACGAAGTCGAGTCTCATGCGGGGCAGTGTGCGCCGCTAATTAATGCCTGTCAAGAATTATGCCTCCAGAGCATAATTTAGCGGCTAGACTCATAGAGATAGCAGGAGACCCTGTGGCCTGGGGACACCTCGATGAGATCGGGCTCTCGCTCGGAGCATCGCGGCATGACGAAGGGACAGCGAGGGTGGAAGCGGCAGCCCGACGGCGGGTTGAGGGCGCTGGGCACCTCGCCGCTGAGGACGATCTCTTTCTTCTCTTCGTCGGGGTGCGACGGAAGGGAGGCGGCGAAGAGGGCTTTGGTGTAAGGGTGGAGCGGGTTGGCACAGAGCTCGAGGCTCTCGGCCACCTCCACGAGCTTCCCCAGATACATCACCGCGATCTGCTGGCTGATGTGCGCGATCGCCGCCAGATCGTGGGCGATGAACAAATAGCTCACACCCAGCCGCGCCTGGATCTCCTCCAAGAGGCCGATGATGTGCGCTCGGATCGAGACGTCCAGCGCCGACACTGGCTCATCGAGCACGATGAGCCGTGCGTTGGTAGACAGGGCTCGGGCGATGGCCAACCGCTGGCGCTGGCCTCCGCTGAACTCATGGGGAAAGAGGCGGGCCATGTCAGGTCTGAGACCGACCAGCTCCAGAAGCTCCCCTACTCGCGTACGTACTTCTCCCTGAGAAACGCGCTCATGGGTTTGGATCGGTTCGCCGATGATCTCTCCGATGCGCATGCGGGGACTGAGGGAGCTGTAAGGGTCCTGAAACACCACCTGGACCTTGCGCCGGTAGTCCATCAAGTCCTTGTCAGTGAGATCCACGATGTTACGGCCCTCGAACTCAATGACGCCCGCCGTAGGCTCTTCGGCGGCGAGGATGAGTTTGGAGGTGGTGGTCTTGCCGCAGCCAGACTCCCCCACTAGCCCGAGCGTTTCGCCTGCGTTGATGGTGAAGCTAATGCCGTCTACCGCCTTCACCCAGCCGCGAACCTTGCCGAGCAGAAGACTCCCTACCGGAAAATGCTTCTTGAGATCCCGGACTTCGAGCAACGGCTCACTCACGCGCACTCTCTTGGCTTACGAGCCAGCACCTGGCAGTTCCCCCGTTCCCTATGGACTGCTCGCAGGGTTCCTGGCTACGGCACCGGTCAATGGCGTGCTGGCAACGGGGATGGAAGCTACAGCCGGTCGGCAGGTCCGCCAGATCCGGCGGCTGGCCGGGGATACCGTAGAGCGGCTCCTTCGTGCCGAGCTTCGGTATGGAGTCGAGCAGCGCCTTCGTGTACGGGTGCCTGGGATGATAGAAGAGGCCCCGCACCGGCTGCATCTCGACGATCTTACCGGCATACAT
>JAHKKJ010000426.1 GCA_020027655.1 Deltaproteobacteria bacterium
GCTCCGTGCTCCCTTAGCGTTTCCATGTCCAGCACGGTCCTCTTATGGTAGATTTTCAACTCCCTGTCTGCCTGTTTCAGTCGATGCTCATACCACCCCACATAGGGACTTGTGTCCCCCATACGAAACCGGTACACGAGGAAGGAAGAAGTCACAAAGATGTTGGCCCCTTCTAAACGCTTGACTCGTACATTAGTAATGAAGCGCCTGGTACGAGACCAAGGATATTCTCTGTGACCATGACGGCTTTTCAGTCTTTCCACCCGCGCCCGCAGCCGGACCATGTCATCGTCAATGAATACCAGTTCCTTTTTAGGGTCTCCTTCCGGAAGATCTGTGGTAGGGACTACATATCTGGCATCGACGGTGAAAAGGGCCAACCACTCATCTAGACGCCACTCATCCAAAAGGGCCGCCTCTTGGTAAAGAAAGTCTTCCACCTCCTCTCGAAGAGTAGGCACGCTGTTATCGTTTCCTCCGAGACGCGCTTCTGGCATTGTCCTTCTCCCTTGTTAGCTGGCTACCGATGACCGCTCCCTGACGACTGGGTCCCTTGTGTCAACTTGCCCCAGTCCTAACATATAGCCGTACCACTGGCGCCAGAAAGCCCGCAGCTGTAGCTCGTCCTCAGCAATGGCTTCTCGGTGCATACCTCTGGATAGTTCGGACCATTCCACCCCTTCAGCTTTATAGCCCGCCTGACATGATTCGATCGCTTCCACGTCGTCCGGTGTCGCGAATCCTCCTGGACCATGGAAGGTAAGGAAGTTGTCCAGTCGGCGGGCGAGGAGCTCGCCTTTCTCTTCTTTGGGGGCCAGTTGCCAAGCTGTTACCTCCATCAGCTCAGGGGTTATGGGCCAGAATATTCTGACTGTGATGTCGATAGAATCGATGATGATCAGATTAGGATAGACGAGGAGATTTCGGCTTACATCGGCCATTAGACGAGTCCTCTGCTCGCCGAACTTCTCCACGAGTCTTGCACGGATTCTGGCGATTTCCTCTTTGGTCTCTTCCCCGAAGAGAGGACTCCAACGGGCAATCGGCCGGCCTCGTACCCCGTCATGTTCCTCAACTGCATGACCATTGCCCAGGGCCCGCGCCGGCCTGCCAAATGCGGTTTGCACCGCACTGCTTCTTATCCCCAAGCTGGTTACATATTCAAAGTAGGTCTTGTGGGTGGGCTTAACGTGGTACCCATCCAGGCTGTTCTCGACCAGTAGCTTCCAGTTGGCCTTTATGGAGTATCTGTTGGAGCCAGGAATCATCCTCATCCCTTCTTCTGCTTGGTCAACGATCAGGTCTATATAATCCCTCGCGCCGGCCAGATAGGTCACCAAGTCTTCAACATCCGGATTGAAGCTGACGAAAATAAAGCCGCGGTAATTGTCCACGCGAGGGGGCGACTTAAGGCCCATCTCCGCTCGGTTGAAACCCTTACCGTAACCTGCCTCATCCGGCACTCCTATCAGCTCGCCCTGGTTGTTGAAGGTCCAAGCATGGTAGAAGCACTGCAAGACCTCAGTGTTCCCCTGGTCGCGCCGACAAATCAGCGCACCCCTGTGAGTGCAGGTATTCAAGAAAACACGCACCTTGCCATCGCTGCCACGCACGAAGAAAAGGGGCCTACCGGCCACGTTGCGGCGCCGGTAGTCGCCTGGGTTTTCTACCTCGGACTCGTGGCACAGGTACAGCCAGCATTTGTTAAAAACTCGCTCTTGCTCCATCTGAAGAATCTCAGGCGATGTCATAGCGGAGCGATGGACTCGGAAGATGCCGTCTTTAGGGTTGTCTATGATAAGGCCTTTAAGTTCCACCATGTTTAGCCCCCTTTTTCTCGTCTTTCGTGAATTTATCGACGACCAAGATCGCCCGCGCTTGAAACAGGAAAAATTCTCTTCGGACGTCTAAGCAAGAATAGAGGTACCCCTTCAATCAACAAGTTGTCAATCAATCTCCTGGGCGGGTAGTGGTTCAGTTAGAATCGCGGCGTAATTTTAGTATCAAGAAAGATTCCTCGCTACACGCTCGGAATGACACTTAAGAGACTTGTCATCCCGAACGAAAGTGAGGGATCTTGGGTCAAACTGACCACTACCCCTGGGCGAGGACATCGGATCAGGAAGGTTATCATATTCTTCGAGGCTCCATGTCTCGGAAATAAGCCTCGTGCTGTCCTCATCGATTAAGATTGTCCAGAAAAAAACTCAGAACCCGTAACCAGCGCCTTGTTAGTACATCCAAGCCCCCGAGCCTCATTTCTTGCCTGGATATATCAATAGTGATACTATCCGCGCATGGGTCGAAAAAAAGCAGCAGCAGTCAGAACTGGCAAAAGTTCGTTGGCGCCGGAGCTTCGACGAAAGATTCGCGACGCGCGCTATTCCGTCGGCGACGATCGGTTCATCGTCACCTTCGACAGCGGCAAAGAGTACAGTTTTCCACGGTCATCGCTGGAGGTCGATGATGGCAGCGAACTCGTGAACATCCAAGTGGACCGGAAGCGGTTCTTCTTTCGGGTGACGCACGTGTCGGGCAACCGCTACGAAATTCCCTGGGATCGAGTGCTCCAGGAGGCCGAGCCTGCGTACCCTTATTTTCGCGGCCGTAGGGGTCGAACAAAACCAACCCGCGCGGTAGGGGCCACGATTCGAAAGCTGCGCCAGGCAGAAGGGATCACCCAAGAGAAACTCGGCCGCGCCGTCGGAATGATGCGAAATAATATTTCCCGCATCGAGGGGGCGAAGCATCGCCCCACCCTTGAGACCATGGAAAGAATCGCGAAAGCACTCGACGTGTCGGTCGCGGACCTAATTGTGCCGCGCTGATCATCAGCGCGCAGGGTAGCTATTTCCGGATGAGTTGGATCTGCCGCGATTGGGCGAAGGCACACGATGCGAAAAGACTCCTGACCGCTATAATTCTCCCCGAACCAAAGCAAACATTCAAGAGTAAGAATCAAACCCCTGTAGCCTGGGCAGATTTCAATTCAAAGAGTTCGAGCTTGTAATCGTACGCAGGTGGAGTGAACCACGAGGCAATAATGCGGCTACCACTCGTCTTCAGGCGCTGATTTCACAACTTTTTTTACTCCCTCACCAACAGCTTTAGCTGCGTCACGAGTCCCATGACCAATAGTTGTGGCAACATCCCGGGTCGTGTGGCCAATTGTTCTACCAGCTTCTTTAATTGCGGCACAAGCTGATAGAAGGCAGACTAAAAGAAGAAGTAAAAAAGCAATTTTCACTCGAGAATTAAACATTGTTTCTCCAATATTTCGAGCCCTTCATTCCTGAGCCAGAAGATCTCCAAGCTGGCTTTGTCGCGGTTCAATTTGCTCATTCACTGATTTAAGCCGAAACCAATGCTTTCTCCCAGTTTCGAGTTGAATCGGAAAACTGAAACCCGACGGGCGTGGTGCAAAGGACGAAATTAGGCAAGCGTTTGAAGAAAAATCAATTATCGAATTTGGTGCCGGCGTACTGAGCCAGCGTGGCGCATATTCGCTTCACACCTTCCTCACCAACACCTACACTCCTTGTCATCAGACACATCGACGCCTCCGGCGCGACAAGCTGTTTACGGCTCTGCTCGATCCGTCTAAGCCACAAATCTTCCCGGAAGAGCTCGTCGTTGTCGTAGCCGCGTACAATCCGCCCTTGCAGCGCCGGCCGGTCTGATTTTGTGTCCGAAATGACAGGCGGGACAATTTTCGGAGCTTTGTTCATATATTTTTGACCATTTCCTTTCTCAATCAGCTCGGTCGATTTTGACAACCGTCCAGAGAAAAGGCAATGGCCGTGCCGATCAACAAAACATCAGAAAAACTAACCGTTTATAGTTATCTCGAAGTAATCGGTAGGTAAAAAGGTAAGCAGATGGGAAGAAATTACGCAGCGGACAAACGCTTCACCATTGTAGGGCGAGACTGGCTCTCAGTTTGCTGAATCTCATTAACTTCCGCGTTCTACCGGATCCGTAAACTTTCAGCGTGCGCCTTCGCTCGCGGGATATATTCCAGGCACGGTAGACCACCAAGCGAGACACCTTCTCCTTTCGGAGTTTTGCATGCCGCCGCTATCTTGGCGATGGAATCTGGCGGCAAGTGGACGATGAAGGACTTTATCTTGCCGTCCCGCACAATTGCTTCCCCGACGATTTGCACGGCGCGACTTCCAGTTTTCGGAAGACGTCCCTCGTCGTCAAGTCAGTAAACGTTATCTTGTCACCCATCATTTTAGGGGACTCCAACACAAACTGCGCGTTACCGGTGTTGTCCCCTTCCATGATCTTTCTGATATTTTCTCGCCCGCTAGTTTTGCGGCCATTGGTGTTCATAATCGTCGCGTCTTCTGCGAAGAACGCCGCCGCCGCTTTCGCGTCGTGAGCGTTTCGAGCCTCGAATAGCGCCTTCAACACCGAGAGCGGATCCGTCT
>JAHKKJ010000876.1 GCA_020027655.1 Deltaproteobacteria bacterium
GCCGAAAGCTTTCTTTCGCTTTCGATCGATCGAAAAAGGTCCCCCTACCGCCAGAATCAGAAAACTGCCGAAGAAGATCACAGACGCGAGATCGCCGTTGAGTACGAGATGAGTAAAGGACCAGAGAGCGACGCCCCAGAGGAAAGGATGGCGTGTAATCCGTTGGATACCTTTCGCCGGCTCCTTCTCAGTCAGTAACGCTCCACCCCCCACCGCGGTTGGGTTCGGCGAGGTGAACGCGAGAACAACGAAGAAAAACGCGACCAACATCACGATCAATGCGACTGGCCGAAGCGCCTGAGGCTCTGCCCAGAGCTCGACGTATTCAGCCTGGCCGTAGGCCCGAAACAGCCAGACAATCCCGATCACTGACATCAGCGAGAACAGACCTTGGAAAGGTCGCTCGCCGATTAACCCGACGATCTTACCGCGAAGCGCGGTGCCGGAAATCAGAAAGTGAATGCCGTCAAAAAATAGCGCCGCCGCAAAAAGTGAAGCCACCTTTTTACTCTTTCAGTGCTCCCTGAGTCAGCGATCATTTTCTGCTTTTATGCTTCCGCCCAGATCCACAGCGATTTCACGGAATTGTTCGAGGGCGGCTTCGAGGTCTTCGACGATTTCCTGGGCCAAGACCCCGGGGAGATTGTTGGATTCTTTCTTCGAGGCATTCGTCTCTAAGTTCATCCGGACTGTCGTGATCTGTCTCGTTAGGGGATCAGGTCTTCCTCCCAGTGCTCTACTCCCGACGACGTCTTGCCTGCCAGCAAGGAAACGAATGCGAGCAACGCCACCCGTGCATTGCCGAGAGGGTAGTAAAACGCATCCCAGTTCTCGCTGTCTTCTCCGTCGTGGTTAGGGATGACATATTGAAAGTAGTGAGCTTCCTGTAGTTCGCGATAGGCGCTCGAAGCACGTGTTTCGATGTTCTCCAGGTCCCTCAGCGAGAGTTCGCCCTTTTGCCGCCGTGTTCGACGCAGCAGTTTTCGCCTCATGACGTCGGCAATGAGGTCGGGAAGCGACACACTTGCTTCCGCCGCCTTGAGGAAGAGGATCTCGTCACGAGAGAGCGGGGACATGAATACACTCAGCCGGTTCACCTCGGCTAGAGCAGGGGAAGTCTGCAAGGCCCGCCCGACAAAGGTATTCCCTTCGAAAAATACGTCGCCTTTGGCCAGTAACACCGACAACTCCTGAAGGTCCAGGGCCTGCAGATCGCCCCGGACATCCATAACGACGAAGTGATTCTTCGCCTTGAGATTCTCTATTTCCTCGCGGGAACGGAAATGGTAGTCGACTCCATCCGCCTCCCCTGGACGAGCGGCACGACTGTTGTAAAGCACGAGAGGCTGCAACGTCTTTCGCAGCTCCGGATAAAACTTGGCGAGAGCTTTGGCCAGGGGGCTTTTCCCTACGCACGAAGGGCAAGAGAGAATAACCAGACGTCCGTTTCGTTCATCCGGCGTGTGTTCATCCTCTGTTTGTGACGTGTTGCTAACCGGCGCGCGCCGCTGTCTGCGCGCGTCCGGTTGAGCTGCGGGTTAGACCCATTTTTCTTTGCCGCTGTTATCTACCTCTAAAGAATGGCGGAGTTTTTTCCAGAAAGGCATTCGTTCCCACCAGGAAGTCTTCCGTTGAAGCCACCAAACCAAAGTAATCTGCACCAAGAAGTGCCGATTCTTCCAGAGTCAGATTCATGCCGCGATGAATGGCTTCCCACGTCATTCTCACGGCGATGGGCGCCTGTGACAAAATTTCATGGATGAGATTTTCTGTCTCAGAAATGAGAGCCTCAGTTTTTCTGCAGCGCGTCCTTTTCCAATCAATCTGGGGAGTCTCGTCGTGCCTCCAAATCCGGCAACTGCCCCGATACGGACCTCGGGATGCCCCAGGGGGGGCCTGTCGAGCCGCCACGCGGAGCATGCAAGACTCGGCCAACTCGAGACCGCCGCCAAGGGCATGCCCGTTTATGGCAGCGACGACGACTTTTCCCATCGTTTCTATCCTGTTGTTTACGGATACTGCCATCTGGGCTAGTTCCCGAACCTCAAGAGCCGAGGCATGGTTGAGAAACCTAATGTCCGCTCCAGCCGAGAAGGCCTTTCTCCAGCGCCGGTAATTATCACGGCTTTCACCGCTTCATCCTTCTTCGCTACGTCGAGAATGGACGCTAGTTGTTGAAGTAAGTCCTTGTCAATGGCGTTAAGGGCTTCCGGTCTATTGAAAGTAACCCGGGCAATTCCCTTTTCTTCACGATACAGCACTGATTTGTTCTCTGACACGTGTGTACCTCCCTTCAACATTGGTCGGACCGTAAGTGAGTGCGGTTCTTTCGCATCTAACCAATGAGCACGTTGATCAGCATAGTATTACTCGCCAATTCTTTTAACCAACCGCGATTCTCCTGCCGTGGCAGACACCTTGTCAAGATTTTGCCTGTTCCTGGCTCCCGACAAACGTTGATCAGTATAATATCAATATGGCTGACAATAGACATGTTGATCGAATTCATATTCGAAAGTGCTCAAGCCGGTTTTTACGGAAAAACCTCGGCAGGATTGAACTGAACGACGCGTCAATCGGATCTGACGGAAGATAGTAGATGGAGAAAACAGAAAGCTTGACGAACTTTTCATGAGTGATCCCAAACCTTTCCGTTCGCCCGTGGAACAAGAATGGAAGCGCTCCTGCCACAGATTACCCGCCAACCTTCACGGAAAATTGCAATGCTCTTCTCTGGAACGTGCAAGCGAGCGATCTCTCTCCTGACGGGTACCCCCACAAAGTGAGCGTGATGACTCATCAGACACCAGGAAATCGAGCGCGTGTTTCGAAGCCGATTGAGATAACAGCTCGAGGTATTTTTGTCTGCCATCAGCGGAGAAGAAAACATCCATCACGTCGCACGCCTCGCTGCACGACGTGATGCGGAAAATCGGTAACGGGGTGTGGTCATTGAACGTTGAACCTTTGAGCTTTGAACTGCCGTGGGCTCTGTCTCATGCTATTTGTCGATTGCTGAATACTGTTCCTTGAATTGCTTAATTATCATCCGGTGCGCGGAAAAACGGCTTCCACATAAGCCCTAGAAATGACGATCTCCTCGTGGGTCGACCCAGAGTACCCCCTCTGCCAAGCCTTTTCGCACTCAATCGGCGGAGAGCATGGGAG
>JAHKKJ010000057.1 GCA_020027655.1 Deltaproteobacteria bacterium
CAGTATGTACCCGAAGTTGTGGGAAGCCAGCGGGATCCCTTACAGCAAACTCATCGATCGCTTGATCCAGCTTGCCCTAGAGAGGTTTCGCAGGGAAAAAAATTTAAAAACCTCTCTCTGATGCCGCTCTCCCGTCTGGGATCGTTGAAAAACCAAATACTCCTTTGCGAAACCGGCGGCAAGGCCGCAGTCAATCGATTCAATCGGGCGACGCAGAAGCCGCCAACCTCAGTCCATCTGCCTTCTTAAGAAAGTGGGAATGTCGTATTCGTCCTCTTCCTTGTCACGCCCGAACTCAAACGTGGTCTTATTCAAGGTCAGCGTCTCAGTCTCCTCACTGCCCTGTTTCTTACGCTGCCAAGTGGGCATGTCCAAATCATCCACGATGGTACCCAAGTGCACCACTTTCTTGTTTTTCTGAGGCGCGCTCGTAATGCTCGAGACATTCACCGGCACCGGTTTCCGCTCCTCTCTGTCCTCCCCGAATCCCGTGGCGATGACGGTAATCCGAATCTCGTCGGTCATAGTCTCATCGATGACCGAGCCAAAAATGATGTTGGCATCTTCATGCGCCTCTTCTTGGATCATCGATGCCGCCTCGTTGACCTCGTGCAGACAAAGGTCTGGGCCTCCGGTGATATTGATGAGCACACCCCGCGCGCCTTGAATGGAAATGTCTTCGAGTAACGGACTGGAGATAGCTTTCTGAGCGGCTTCGATGGCGCGATTCTCCCCTGCCGCTGAGGCGGCTCCCATCAATGCCAGCCCCATCTCTGCCATCACGGTTCGTATATCGGCGAAGTCGAGGTTGATCAAACCTGGAGTGATAATGAGGTCCGAGATGCCACGGACTGCTTGAAGCAAGACATCATCCGCCCTGTGAAAAGCCTCGAGCATAGTGGTCGTCTTGGCGGCGATGCTGAGTAGACGCTGGTTGGGGATAACGATCAGCGTATCGACGTTCCGCTTTAAATTCTCAATTCCCTCTTCGGCTTGGCGCATTCGCTTTTTGCCCTCGAAAATGAATGGCTTGGTTACCACTCCCACCGTTAGCGCGCCCGCCTCCCGAGCCAAGCGAGCCACGACCGGGGCACCACCCGTACCGGTTCCACCGCCCATGCCGGCGGTGATAAAAATCATATCGGAACCGGCCAGGTACCCTTGGATGATCTCTTCGTTCTCCTGCGCCGCCCGCCGGCCGATTTCTGGATTGGCGCCGGCACCGAGCCCCTTGGTCACGGTCTCTCCGAGTTGAATCTTGACGGGTGCGCGGCTCGCATCGAGGGACTGGGCGTCCGTATTCGCCACCAGAAAATCAACGCCGGTAAATTTGCTCCCGATCATGGTATTAACGGCATTCCCGCCGCCACCGCCGATCCCGATAACCTTGATGCGGGCTTTAAGATTTTCCTGCTCGACGATCTCAAACATAAGTTTTCCTCCTTCAAAATCAAAATCGGTCAATAATTTTGTCTTCGATTAAAAGAACTCATTCAACCAATCCGACATCCGATGCTTTACTTTGGCCAGAATCCTGTCGTCGCGGAAACGCGCGAAGGCGCGCTCCTGACGTTTCATACCGCAGAGAACCAGCCCCACGCCGGCGGCATAAATGGGACTGGAGACGACGTCTACCAGACCGACAACATGGGTGGGACTACCGAGCCGGGCCGGCATACCGAACACCTGTTCCGCGGTCTCGATCGCCCCCGGAAGCAACATCGAACCGCCGGTCATAACCACTCCGGACGCCAAGGAACCCTCATATCCCGATTTGGCGATCTCTCTCTGCACCAGTTGAAAAATCTCCTCCATACGGGGCTCGATAATCTCACAGAGGATATGGCGGGAAACGGTGCCGGCGGTCTTACCCGCTACGCTGGAAACCTCAACCCGCTGGTCGCCAGAGACCGTGGACGCTTTGGCCAACCCGTAACGTTGCTTGATGCGCTCCGCGTCAGCGGTAGGGGTGCGCAGGCCCGCGGCGATATCGTTCGTAAGATGATTGCCGCCGACGCTCAACACCGCGCTATGTCTCACCGTGCCATCGTGAAAAACCGCGATATCCGTCGTGCCGCTGCCGATATCCACCAATGCCACCCCCAACTCGCGCTCTTCTCCGCTCAGGACCGCTTCCGCCGCCGCCAAGGGCATCAAAACCATGTCACCGATATTGAGACCGGCGCGGTTGCAGCATTTGACAATGTTCTGCGCCGACGTAACGGCGCTGGTAACGATGTGGACCCTCGCCTCCAAGCGGACCCCTGACATTCCCAAAGGCTCTTTGATGCCGTCCTGATCGTCGATGATGTAGTCTTGGGGCAGAATCTGAAGAACTTCCCGATCCGTCGGAATTGCCACGGCCCTCGCCGCATCGATGACTCGATCCAGGTCCCGTTGACACACTTCCTTGTTCTTGACCGCGACAATGCCGTGACTGTTGAAGCCTTTGATGTGATTTCCCGAAAGGCCGGTAAACACCGTGTGAATCTCGCATCCGGCCATCAGCTCCGCTTCTTCAACGGCTCTTTTGATGGAGTTCACCGTACTCTCGATATTGACGACGACGCCTTTGCGCAATCCTTGGGACGGGTGGGATCCGATTCCAATAATTTCCACGCCTCGGTCGGTCATTTCGCCCACGACGGCGCAAACCTTCGAGGTACCGATGTCCAAACCCGCCACGATGCTGTGTTTCTTTGCCATGACTCTGGGTTACTGCCTACGCGCAATACACCTTCTCGTTTACTGCCGCATCCGTCTCACGCGGGCCACTACCTGATCGCCAAAACTCGCATCCAAAGTCACCAAACGCTCCTCATGGCCCTTCCAAAGCTTTAAAACGCGGTCCACGCGTTGCACCTTGCCTTCCCAGTCGCCCCAACCCATGTGCAGCGCCAGGGGGTAAGCCGTCGTGTAGAGAATCACGCGGTCGGCAGCCTCAAAATGAACCTCCGAAATCGTATGAGAGTCCTTGGCCATCAAATCGCTGAGCCGAACGGCGTCCTGAATTTTCCTGCGGACTGCCAAATCACGATTCCCCAGCTCATCCGGACGTAGCCCGGTGAGTAAAGGAAATTGGACGCTCTCTCCTACTCCGACCTCCTTAAAAACAACTCCGTCGGAATCCACGTAATAGAGTTTGCCCATCGCCACGATCGCCTTGGGAGTTCGCTCTTCGATTTCGATGACCACCCGACGCGGAAATTCGCGGCGCACGAGGACGCGGCGCACCCATGGATGTTTGGCGACTTTCTTTTCAATGGTCGCCGGTTCAATGCGCCAGATATTCATGCCGTGTTTCAACCCCGCCAGGGTAACGATCTCATTACCGCCGAATTTCTCCCCCCCACGCACTTGAATTTCCCTGACGGAGAAATAGGGGCTCTCCAAGACGAACTGACGCGCCGCGGCGCCTGAGGCCATCAACTGCCTGCGCCACCCGTAAACTGCGACGGCCAGCACGATGAGAGTCGCAACAAGACTGACCACCCTAATCCACTGGCGCCATCCGCGCGTGTTTCGTTTGCGATTGTCTCGACGATAAACAGTCAATTGCATCGTTTCGCCCTTGCTTAAACAGCTCACCAATCCCCGAGCAATCGAACTTCAGGCTCCAGTTCGACGCCGAACCGCGTCCTGACCTCGGCCCGCGCCAGTTCCATCAGCTGGCGTACGTCTTCCCCGTTGGCGCCGCCAAGGTTAACAATAAAATTTCCGTGCCGTTCCGAGATCTGCGCACGGCCTATTTTTTTACCCTTTAGGCCCGCGGCTTCGATCAGCCTGCCGGCAAAATCTCCCGGTGGATTACGAAACATGGAGCCGGAGTTGGGGTAGCCGGAAGGCTGGCTGGTTTTTCGCTTTGTCACCAGCTCACGAACTCTAGAAGTCACTTTCGCGGAATCTTCTTGGCGCAGTCGAAGCCGCACCTCGGTCACCACCATACTCGGCGGCAAATGTGAATCGCGATAAGTAAAGACCATTTCGTTCCTGGACAACCGGATCGGCTCACCCTCCCGCGTAAAGCCGTCAACTTGATCGATGGCCTTCTCGAATTCGGAGCCGTAAGCCCCGGCGTTCATAAAGAGAGCACCGCCGATCGTTCCTGGAATTCCTTCGGCGAACTCCAGTCCGCCATATCCCTTCCGGGCCGCTTCCCGTACCAGCTGGGTAACAGCGAAGGCCGCACCGACTTTGACCCGGACTATTTCGCCTTCTTGCCGCCACTCAACCTGCTTGAACTCGCCCGCTAGATGAATCACAGCGCCGCGTAAGCCCCGGTCGCTGATCAAGACGTTACTGCCGTTACCCAGGAGACAAAAATTTGTCCCGTATCGATTGAGAGTCCTCAGGAGTCGAGTCAACGCGGCAGCGTTTTCGACCTCGATGAAAAAATCCGCCGGGCCGCCCACCTTCATCGATGTGTAGCGGGCCAGCGGCTCGGAAACTTTAATCTTGACCCCGGTAATGAGTTTCAGCTCCCGAGCTAAAAGTGTTTCGTTACTTTCCTGTATCATCGGAACCAAGATAAAGTTTATGGGAATAATGGAATGATGGAATGATGGTGAAGAGGTAATCTTCCAATATTCCATTGTTCCAGTATTCCAACATTCCCACATTCCATGGATTCGCTCATTTGAGCGCCTCGACCAACGCCTCGCCGACTTTGTAGATATCTCCTGCTCCCAGAGTCAGCACGATGTCACCGGGAGTGAGTTTTCCGGCGAGCTGCTTGACGATTTGGCCCTTGTCCGGAATAAACTCGACTTCCATATGTCCTTTTCTTTTAAACCCCTGATACAGTGCCTCGCTCGTCACCCCTTCAATCGGATTCTCTCCCGCAGCGTAGACCTCCGTAAGAACGAGCCGGTCGGCGCCCTCGAAGGCGGTTAGGAAGTCATCAAACAAGTCCCGCGTGCGGCTGAAGCGGTGCGGCTGGAAGATCACAATTAATGGCCGCTTCCAACTATCGTGGATCGCTTCGAGGGTTGCCTGAATCTCCGCCGGATGATGACCGTAATCATCGATGATCGTAATCCCTTGCGGCTCGCCTTTGATCTCAAAACGTCGGTGGATGCCAGTGAAATCGCCCAGCGCTTCCGCCACACGAGAAAAAGGAATTTCCAATTCATGGCCGACCGCGACGGCCGCCAAGGCATTGGTTGCGCTATGGCGCCCGGGCAGATGGAGGCGCACAGGACCCAGGGGTTTGCCATGATGGAGAGCAGTGAACTCGACGCCGGCAGGTTTCAATTGTAGATCTTGTGCGGAAAAATCCGCGTCCAAAGACAAACCATAGGTGGCGAAGCGTTTTCTCACCTTCGGCAACAAAGCCTGCACATTGCCGTTATCCATGCAAAGTACCGCCAGGCCGTAGAAAGGGATTTTATTGATGAAATCAAGAAAGCCTTCGCTTAGCTTTTCCATTGTCTGATAGAAATCCATGTGTTCGCGATCAATGTTGGTGACAACAGCGATGGTGGGCGAAAGCAACAGGAAGCTGCCGTCGCTTTCATCTGCCTCGGCGACGAGGATGTCTCCTTGGCCCATCTTCGCGTTGGTGCCGAGCATGTGGACCCGCCCGCCAATAACCATGGTCGGGTCGAGGCCGGCAGTGCTCAACACCGCGGCAATCATGGAAGTCGTGGTCGTCTTGCCGTGACTGCCGGCCACCGCGACGCCGTATTTCATGCGCATCAACTCGGCCAGCATCTCGGCGCGCTGGATCACTGGAATGTGCCGCCGGCGCGCCTCCAGCACTTCCGGATTGGAGTATTTGACGGCTGTGGAGATCACCACCACCGAAGGATTAGCCGCAAGATTGTCTTCTTGATGGCCGACGAACACCTGCGCTCCTAACCTCCGCAGTCGCTCCGTTACTTCGCTTTCATGCAGATCCGAGCCAGTTACCGCATAACCCAGGTTCAACAGCACTTCTGCGATCCCGCTCATGCCGATACCGCCGATGCCAACGAAATGGAGTCGGTGCCTTTTCTGCAGCATAGAATTCCTATCACCGTTCGCACATTACCCGCGTACAAGAGCGTAGCACTCATCGACGATTCGCGCCGCGGCTTCCGGTCGCCCCATCCCACGGGCTGCGGCGGCCATGCGCTCGATCCCTTGTCGATCTGAAACATACGCTTGGATCCGTCCAGCCAGGAGATCTCCGCTCAGTTCCTGATCGAGAATCATCTCGGCCGCCCCTTGATTTTGAAGCGCCTGTGCATTCCAGCGCTGATGGTCATCGATTGCGTAAGGATAGGGCACGAGGATCGCCGCTTTGCCGAAGGCGGTCAGTTCGGCCACAGTCGTGGCACCGGCCCGGCAAACGACTAAGTCAGCGCCGCCGTACGCCTCATCCATTTTCTCGATGAACGGAAGCACCTCCGCTTCGAAAGGGAGAGAGTCATAGGCCGCTTTGATTGCGGCAAAGTCCGCCTGCCCGGTTTGGTGAATAACCTGCAATCCACCGGCGAGAGCCGTTAGCCTATGCATCGCATCCACTACAGCGAGATTGAGGTGATGAGCGCCGGCGCTGCCGCCAAAGATCAAAAGCACGAATTTTTCGCTCCGCTTCACTGCCGGAAGCTTGCGCCAGCGAACCGGATTCCCCGTCTCCAAAACCTGCCCGCCGGAAAAATAGCCCCTACTTTCTCGGTAGGAGATAAAAACCCGATCGACAAACCGGGCGAGAAGCTTATTGGTAAAACCGGGTCGGAGATTCTGCTCCATAATCGCGCAACGAAGGGCGCGCAACTTTCCCGCAAGTAAAACCGGTCCCGAGGCATAACCGCCGAGACCGATAATAACGTCCGGCCGAAAGTTCCGAATGATAGTTAGTGAACGCAGGAGGCCGGCGGGAATACCCCAGGCCGCATCCAACAAACCGCGAATCCCCCTGCCCTTCAGTCCTCTCACGGGAATCGTTTCAAGCCGGAATCCTTCCCGTGGAAGAACTCTGGCTTCGATGCCTTGCTCCGTTCCGACGAACAATATTTCCGTCATTGCATCACGCTGTTGAAGCTCGCGCGCCACAGCCAGCCCTGGGAACAGATGGCCACCGGTTCCCCCGCCGGCGAAGATCACGCGCATTTCTACAGTCTCCTACGGGAGAGTCCCAGCAGTATTCCTGCCTCCATTAAGTTAATAACCATGGCCGACCCGCCGTAGCTGATGAAGGGCAACACCAGTCCCTTGGTGGGCATCAGCCCCATAACCACACCCATGTGGATCAACGCTTGCAGCCCCAGAAGAACCGTCAGCCCAAAAGCCAGATACTGCTCAAACGGCTCTTCGATTTTGGCGCTGAGCCGCAGCCCACGCGCGATAATGATTCCGAATAGAACTAGGACAACCAACGCACCCAACAACCCCAACTCTTCACCGACCACCGAAAAGACAAAATCGGTATGGGCCTCGGGGAGGTAAAAGAGTTTCTGGCGGCTTTCGCCCAGACCGCGCCCCCACAACTGTCCGGAGCCGAAGGCGATGAGCGATTGAACCACTTGGAACCCGCTGCTGGAGGCTTCGCGCCACGGATCCATGAACGTCAAAAGCCGGCGCAAGCGATACTCCGCCGTCAACATCACATAGACCAAGAGGGGCAATGCCATGAGTCCGGTAGCTAACAAATGGGAAAGACGAACCCCGCCGACAAAGAGCATTAGATAGAGTAACGCCGCCAAAATCAGCGCCGTGCCGAAGTCGGGTTCCAAAAGCAGCGCCGCCACGAAAACCGCTCCGACGATGAGGTGGGGCAGAACCCCCAGAGAGAAAGTTTTTATCTTATCTGCTTTCCTGGCCATCGAATGAGCGAGGTACAGGACAATCGCCAGTTTGGCCATCTCTGCGGGTTGAAAAGCAAAGCCCAGCATCATCAACCACCGACGCGCGCCACCCCGCGCCACGCCGATGCCCGGAATCAAGACCAAGACCAACACCAGCAAAGTCATACCGAGGAGCGGATAGCTGAGCCGGCGGTAGAGTGCGGAAGGCAAGAGGGAACAAATCACTAGCGCCACTAAACCTGCGCTGATGGCTATGAGTTGTTTACGGAAGAAGTAAGTGCCGTCGGTGAAGCGCTCTTGAGAGTAGAGGTAGCTGGTACTCAGCACCATAGTCACTCCCAGTGCCAACAAAGCGGCGACCGCCAGCAGCAGCCACTTATCCACCGCAAAACCGTCTCTCATAGCGCCTGAACCAAACTTTTAAAAACCCTTCCCCGCTCGGCATAATTGCGAAACATGTCGAAACTTGAGCATGCCGGAGACAGCAAGACCACGTCGCCCGACCGCGCATGCTGATGGGCGTCGCGCACCGCCGCTTCCATGTCGTCGACGATGACCGTTTCCGTCAGCGCCCCCAGCGCCTTGGCAATCAGCCCCTTGGCGGCGCCGAAAAGCACCAGCCGCTTGACTGTCTTTCTGACGCCGTCTCGCAGCACCCCATAGTCGCCGCCTTTGTCGACCCCCCCGGCCAGAAGGATGACCGGTACAGAAAAACTCGCCAGCGATTTGACAACCGCGCCGACATTGGTCCCCTTGGAGTCGTTGTAGTAACGCACACCGTCCTTCTCTCTGACGAACTCGAGACGATGCTCGAGGCCCGGAAATTCTTCCAAAGTCTGCTGGATGATTTGCGCCGGTATGCCGATGGTTTTGGCCGCGGCAATGGCCGCCATCATGTTCTCCACATTGTGCACGCCTTGAATTTTCACATGGCCCAGCGGGAATCGTTCTTCGCTGGAAGCGTCACGCCAGACAATTTCCTCCGCCTTCGCAAAAACGCCTTCGTCGACTTCGGAGAAACCGAAAGAGATAATTCTTGCGGGCCTTCCCTGCCACAGGCCCCATACCAGTGGATCGTTGCGATTGAGAATCGCGACATCAGTTGCCGTCTGGTTTTCGAAGATCCTTTCCTTGGCGCGGCAATAGGCGGCGAAGTCTGGATAACGGTCGAGATGGTCTTCACTCAAATTCAGCAACACCGCCACCCGCGGACGGAACTCTTCAATCCACTCCAATTGGAAGCTGCTGATTTCGACCACCCCCCATTCCCAATCACCGCCGACAAATCCGATCAACGGCGCGCCGATGTTGCCGCCGATGAAAACCTGGGTGCCGTTCGCTTTAAGCATAAGGCCCAGCAAAGTCGTCGTCGTACTCTTGCCATTGGTGCCCGTGATGCCGACAATCGGGAACCGGAAAAACCGATAGGCGAGCTCGACTTCGCTGAGGATCTCAATGCCCCGACTGCATGCCTCGTGAAGCAACGGATTCGCCGCCGGTACACCCGGGCTGGGCACCACCAGATCCACCGCTTCCAACCAGCGGCGCTCTTCACCCCCTAAAAGATAATGCATCGGCAATCCCTTGAGGGCATTGATTTCCTGATTGAGATCCGTTTCCGATCGCAGATCGCTAACCCACACTTTGGCCCCTTGATTCAAGAGGAAACGCGCGCATTCAATGCCCGTGCGTGCCAGGCCCACGACCAGCACTTTTTTGTCTCTCAGCTCCATGCCTCATCGCCGGTTTCATCTAAGCTTTAGGGTGCTCAATCCTATGACGGCGCAGATAAAGGAGATAATCCAAAAACGCACGATAATTTGCGGCTCCGGCCAACCCTTGAGCTCATAGTGATGGTGGATCGGCGCCATCAAAAAAACTCGCTTACGTCGGAGCTTGTAGGAAATAACCTGGAAGATGACAGACAAAGCCTCCATGACGAAAACGCCGCCTACAATGATCAGGAGAATCTCGTTCTTGGTCATCACTGCAACTATCCCCAGCGCCGCTCCTAGAGAGAGAGAGCCGACGTCGCCCATAAACATCTGCGCGGGATAGGCGTTGTACCAGAGGAATCCCAAGCTCGCCGCCACCACCCCAGCGCAAAAGACCGCCAGCTCGCCAACCCCAGCGACGTAGGGAATCTGCAGATATTCGGCCAATTTCAAATGGCCCGTCACGTAGGCGATGACGGCGTAAGTGCCGGCAGTGATCATCACCGGCCCAATGGCTAACCCATCCAGGCCATCGGTCAGGTTGACGGCGTTGGAGGCTCCGACGATCACCAACATAGCGAACGGGATATACCAGAGCCCCAGGTCCGGACGGATGTTCTTGACAAACGGAATGCCCAGCTCGGTATTGAACTTCAGGTACACGCAAAGGATGGCTGCAGTGAGAAAGGCAAGGGCGAATTGCCCGAGCAACTTGGCCCGCGGCGGTAGCCCTTTGCTATTTTTCCGACTGAGCTTCAAGTAATCATCCACCAGACCCACCGCGCCGATACCGACCGTCGCAAACAGCGCGAGCAATATATAAGGGTTCGTGATGTCGGCCAGTAGCAGCGTCGATAACGACAACGCTAGAATGATGAGAACTCCTCCCATCGTCGGTGTACCGGCCTTGATCGAATGGGACGCCGGTCCGTCTTCACGGATCTGCTGCCCCATCTGCTTGGCGGTCAGCGAACGGATCAGCCAGGGTCCCAGCAGAAACGAAATTACCAATGCCATCAGCGCCGCCATGGCAGCGCGAAACGTGATGTAGCGAAACACGTTGAAACCGGAATAGGTCGTGTGGAGCTGGTAGAGCAGATGGTACAACAAGTCGATTCTCCTAAGCCTTACCGCTTTTCAATTTGTCGAGGACCGATTCCATCTTCATGCCGCGTGAGCCTTTGAAAAGCAGCCAATCCCCTTTCCCCACATGACTTCTCAGCAGCTTTGCAACCTCAGCATGATCTTTGCCGATGATGATTCGCTCCGCCGCCATACCGCCCATAAGCGCGCCCTGCCTTACTTGCTTTGCTTGGGCGCCCAATAGGTACAGACGATCGATCCCCGCATGCGCCACCTGTTTGCCTAGTTGCCGGTGCTGCTGGCGGCTTTGCCTGCCCAATTCAAACATGTCGCCAAGTATGGCGGTCCTCTCGCCGCTGCACTCGATCCCGGCTAGCGTTTTGACGGCCGCTTCCATAGAGGCAGGGTTGGCATTATAGGCATCGTTGATAATCCCTATTTTTTTCCAGTTCTCGAGCTGCATGCGCATCGGGAATGGTTTTGCCTTCTGTAAACCCCTGCGAATAGCCGCCAGACTGACGCCGAAACCGTAACGCCATTGCCGCCGCGCCGTTAATCCTTCCATGATCATCTACGACCTCGCCTGCTCGCAGGGCCATCGTTTCGAAGGCTGGTTCGCCTCGGCCCGGCTTCGGA
>JAHKKJ010000427.1 GCA_020027655.1 Deltaproteobacteria bacterium
CCGCTTCCATTATTGAGGGCATGCGGTTGGCAGCCGAGTCGATCGATACTGGCAAGGCGCGGCAGAAGCTTGAGGGGCTGGTGCAGATGACGACCTCGGCTTAACTTCAATGGCGGAATTTCTAGCCACCATCGTTGAGCACGTTAAGAACCAAGTGGAGCAACGGCGACGGGAGATGCCGGCGTCGGTTTTACGCGAGCGGCCGCTGTTTCGCACGCCCAGGCGTGGATTTGCCGAGAGTCTAACGGGGAACTCGCGGCGGATTATTGCAGAAGTAAAGCGAGCCTCCCCTTCCAAAGGGTTAATTCGGGAAAATTGCGATCCAGTAGCGATCGCCAAAGATTATGCCAGTCACGGAGCAAGCGCGATCTCGGTCCTCACGGAGGAGCGATTTTTCCAGGGTAGCCTTTTATATCTGGAGCAGATTCGCAGCGCGGTCAATATACCTTTGCTGCGTAAGGACTTCATCGTCGACCCCTACCAGTTGACCGAAGCGCGGAGCTATGGGGCCGACGCGGTTTTGTTCATCGCGGCCTTGCTCGATCCGAGTTTGCTTGAGGAACTGCGTGAGCAGGCCACGGCTCTGTCGTTGGACTCACTCGTCGAAGTGCACACCGAAGAGGAACTCAACGCTGCGGTAAAGGCGGGAGCACAGTTGGTGGGCATCAATAACCGAGACCTCAAGACTTTTGAGGTGAACTTAGCCACGACGGAAAAACTAGCCCCGCTGGTGCCCGTCGGGATGCCAGCGGTGTGCGAGAGTGGTATCGATAGTGTGGAGCAGATTCGGCGCCTCGAAAAGTTGGGCATGCACGTCTTTTTGATCGGTGAATCGCTCATGCGAGCGGCTCAGCCCGGAAAAAAGCTGCGCGAGCTATTGGAGCGGTAGCGCTCGATCTTCGGCTATTGAAATTTCATCACCATGACTAAGGTCAAGGTCTGCGGCATCACGAATTTGGTGGACGCTGAGAAGGCGCTCGAATTCGGTGCGGATGCCCTCGGATTCAACTTCTATCCGCCGAGTCCCCGGTGCATCGCGCCGGCGGAGGCGCGCGCGGTTCTCCAGCGATTGCCTGAAGGTTCCTGTAACATTGCGGTCTTTGTCAACGAGCCGAAGGAGAAGGTGCGCGAGATTATCACCCACGGGGAACTCGCCAACGGACGACAGGCGTATAGCGCTCTACAATTCCACGGTGAAGAGAGCCAGGAGTATTGCCGAGGCTGGTCGATGAAAGTCATCAAGGCGTTTCGAGTGAGAGAGAAAAAATCCCTGGAAGGCATGGAACAATTTCCCGCGGATTTTTATTTGTTGGATTCGTGGTCGTCGGGATATGGCGGATCAGGTGCCGCATTTTCCTGGGAATGGCTCGAGGGACTCAAGACTGAAAAACTGATTTTGTCGGGCGGTCTAAGCATCGAAAACGTCGGTGAGGCCATTCGCCGGATCCGTCCCTATGGTGTCGATATCTGCAGCGGCGTGGAAACACGTCCAGGTATCAAAGATCATGCCAAGCTCAAGGAATTCATTCTTGCTGCCAAAGGTGCCTGATCGGCGCGGTCATTTCGGTCCCTACGGCGGCCGGTACGTGGCGGAGACTCTCATGCCTGCGCTCACCGAGTTAGAGCGAGCCTATGCGCAGGCGCGTCGTGACCCAAGCTTTCGTAAAGAGTTCCAGCACTCTCTTCATCAATACGCCGGAAGAGCAACGCCCCTCTATTTCGCCGAGCGGCTGACCGAGAAACTTCGCGGCGCGAAAATCTACCTCAAGCGCGAGGATCTCTGCCACACTGGCGCGCACAAGATCAACAACACCCTTGGCCAAATTCTTCTAGCGCGCAGAATGGGGAAGGAGAGAATCATCGCGGAAACGGGCGCGGGGCAGCATGGGGTCGCTACGGCGACGGTGGCTGCGCGGTTTGGCCTTGAGTGTGAGATCTTCATGGGCAAGGAAGACGTCGCGCGGCAATCGTTGAACGTATTTCGCATGAAACTCCTTGGCGCGAAGGTGAGGGTCGTGGAAGGGGGCAGCCAGACCTTAAAGGACGCAATGAATGAGGCACTGAGGGATTGGGTGACCCACGTGCGCCATACCTATTATTTGATCGGTTCTGTGGCCGGTCCGCATCCCTATCCGATGATGGTTCGTGACTTTCAATCGGTGATCGGGAAAGAGGCGCGCAGGCAATTTCTAAAGGCCGAGGGGCGATTACCCGATTACCTGGTTGCTTGTGTTGGCGGCGGCAGCAACTCCATGGGGCTTTTTTACCCCTTCGTCCGCGACCCGAAGGTAAGAATGCTAGGTGTTGAAGCAGCCGGAAGAGGTTTACGCACAGGCAAACATGCCGCGTCTATCCTTGGCGGGGAGGTCGGTGTGCTCCACGGCAGCAAAAGCTACGTCCTGCAGGATGAGAGAGGACAGATCCGGGAGACGCATTCGATTGCCGCCGGCCTGGACTATCCTGGTGTAGGGCCGGAACTTAGCTATCTACGTGATCGCGATAGAGTACAGTTTGTTTCAGCCACCGACAGTGAAGCCATTGAGGCGATCAAATTCCTGGCGGAGGTGGAAGGGATCATCCCGGCATTGGAGAGCGCCCACGCCGTTGCGGCCGTCATGCGACTCGCGCCCCGTTTGGCCAAACATCGCACCGTCATCATCAATCTCTCCGGAAGGGGAGATAAAGATATGACTACAGTGGGGGATTATCTAGGAGTGAGACTCTAAATTTGGTTCAAAGGTTAAAAAGTTCAAGTTAAAGGATTTTTCTTTGCTTTGAACCGTTGGAACCGTGAACTCATGAAGCTGCTGTCTGAAGCATGAGCTGTATCGAAAGGAAATTAGCCGAGTTACAGAAAAGAGGGGAGGCCGCGCTGATCCCCTTTGTTACCGCGGGAGATCCCAATCTTCCGACCACGCTTAAGATCCTTCGGGCGCTGGAAAAGGGGGGCGCGGACTGCATTGAGCTGGGAATCCCTTTCTCCGATCCCACTGCGGACGGGCCGACCATCCAGCGATCGTCAGAGCGTGCCTTAAAAAACGGGCTTTCATTGCCGCGAATTTTTCAGCTGGTCCGCCAGTTTCGTCGTACGTCAGAAGTACCCATCGTCCTCTTCGGTTACTTCAATCCGATTTTTCACTACGGCTTGGAAAACTTTTGTCGTGCGGCGGCCCGTGCCGGCGCCGACGGCATACTCTGCGTCGATCTACCTCCTGAGGAGAGTGCAGAGCTCAAGCGCTGGACCGATGCCGAAGGACTGGACCTCATTTTTCTCTTATCCCCTACCAGCGGCCCGGATCGTGTGCAGCTTGTGGCGGGAAAGGGTCGAGGATTTATCTATTACGTTTCCGTGACCGGTGTCACCGGAGCGCGCCAAGCACTCGATGTCCAATTACGCTCGCAAGTCGCGCGAGTACGCCGGGCCACATCGCTGCCCGTCGGAGTCGGCTTTGGAATCTCGACTCCAAAGCAGGCTGCCTGGATCGCCGGCTTTGCCGACGCCGCCGTGGTCGGCAGCGCATTAGTCGAAAGAATCGAAAAAGCAAAAGGAGGCGCGGAGAAAGCACGGTGCGCCGGCGCCTTCGTGTCCGAGCTCAAGCGGGCTATGAAACAAGTCGCCAAGAAATCTTAGAGCTTGGGCGAGTTCTTCAGAAGTCGCCCCTATAAGCTGGGAAGCGGCCCCTTCAACTTTTCCCCATGGATTCATATTCAGAAACTCTCAACACGATCTATAACCTGCGCGGCGGAGTGATCGACCTGCGTCTGGATCGCATGAGCCAGGCTTTAGCTCTGTTTGACCACCCAGAAAAGCAGTTTCCCTCGTTTCATATCGCCGGAACCAACGGCAAGGGATCTACCGCGGCTATGTTGCATCGCATCCTGTCTCAGTCCGGTTATCGCGTCGCTCTCTACACTTCGCCCCATCTGGCATCATTTACGGAACGCATACGCGTCGGAGCTGAAGAGATTGTTCCAAACGAAGTCGTCGCCTTGGCACAAGAGATCTGGGACCGAACAGCAGTCGCTAATGTTCCGCTAACCTTCTTCGAATTCGTCACGGTCATGGCTTTTATTCACTTTGCCCGGCAAAAGATCGATGTTGCGGTGGTTGAAGTAGGTTTAGGTGGTCGATTGGATGCAACGAATCTGGTGCGGCCCGTGGTGTCATTGATCTCGACGATTTCCAAGGACCACGAGGCTTATCTCGGGTCCGAGCTGCTTTCTATCGCGCGCGAGAAGGGGGGAATCATAAAGCACGGTGTTCCTGTGATTTGTGGCGCACTAGCGACAGACGTCGCAGCCCTGCTAAAGGATATTGCTGACGAGCGCAACGCTCCTTCTTACTTTCTCGGCAGCGATTTCACTTTTTCCTTGAAAAATGAGGATCGTTTCGACTATAGAGGTCTAGATTGGCGTTTAATTGACCTTGAT
>JAHKKJ010000428.1 GCA_020027655.1 Deltaproteobacteria bacterium
CTCTGGTGCTCCGGATTATGTGCGCGCCGCGGATTTGCTGCTGGCAAAAATCCAAGGCAAACCCTACGAGAGCGAGATCCCTCAGGTCGAAGCCAAACAACATCCCATTCCCAATTTGACCGGCAATCTCAAGGACGCCACCGTCGCCCTGGTTACCGAAGGCGGTTTGGTACCCAAAGGAAACCCCGACCGTCTGGAGAGCTCCCGCGGCTCGAGATATTTCAAGTATGCGATCGACGGGCGTGAGGACCTCAGGCAGGGCGAGTTCGAAGCCATGCATACGGGTTACGATACCTCCACGGTCGACAAAGATCCGGACCGGATCGTCCCGCTGGATGCTATGCGCATTCTGGAGAAAAGCAAAAGATTTAAGAAACTCCACGATCACTACTTCGTCACCACCGGTACCGGAGCCATGCCAAGCAAGATGGAAGAAATCGGCGCTGGCATTGCCGAAGAGCTCACCGGCTCCGGCGTCGGCGCAGTGATCTTGACCGCCACCTGAGGAACCGGCACACGTAGCGGCGCTACGATCGGGAAAGAAATCGAGAAAAAGGGAATTCCCGTGGTGGTGATCACTTGTCTCTCTAACGTCGCAACGCAAGTTGGAGTAGGAAGGATTCTGGGAGGCAGTAAGTTTCACTATCCGGTGGGACGGCCTGAGCTGCCCCCGGAAGAAGAGCTGCGCTGGCGCGTGGGCCTTGTGGAGAAAGGCCTCGCCGCATTGGAAACGCCGGTAAAGGAACCGAAGATATTCTAAGACTCGATAGTCAGGATGACGTTTCACGTCTCACGGTCACATCCGTGAGATTCAAAATTTCGTGCAACGACTGTGACTCACGTATTTAATAGAAGCATGGCTAACTCCTCTTGATCAGACCGAGAAGAAAAATTCACAGGTCGGCTGCCAACGCACGTTTCCATACCGGCGCGATCGACTATCTAACGTTGCTCGAAACCCAACACAGGCTGGACCAAGCCCAAGACAAACGGCTCGGTGTCACTCAAGGGCAGCTCGAAGCCTTTGTGCAGCTGCGGACAACCCTAGGCGCCGAGTTTTCGGACTGTTCAAATTACGAGTGGCAGCTGTAGGCTTTTCCGCACAAACTGTGCGGCCGAGCAGCACTACAGATTGGGAGCAGGGACTGGACCGAAGAACGTAACCAAATTGCTCGCGTGGAGATTTGGACAGATAAAAGCGGAGCGATCGCGACGAGTAAACAAATGAATTAGCAGGTTGCGGCGAAACTGGGAGGCGAAGGAAATCGCCTTCATGTGCGATCTTCCGCCGGCATTCTTTTTTTCATAAATTTCCCTGGTTACGAGTTTGGCATTAGGCTTGCCTCCTATGCCGTAAGATAAACAGCTGAGTCTCAGCAGGGGCAGCTTTCCCACAAAATGGAAGATCCATGGGTCTACCGGTAAGCAAGCATCTTTACGAGAAGCACTTTGGGTTATCAGATTTTCCTTTTAGCATCACACCCAATCCCCGGTTTTCCTATGACAACTCTCTTTATCGCGAGGCATTTGCGACATTGCGCTATGGGATTGAAGCTCGCAAGGGTTTCATTGTCATTACCGGCGAGGTCGGAACGGGAAAGACGACTCTGCTCAAGATATTCATGCAAAGTGTGGAATCCACGGTCCACACCGCCTTTATCTTTAATCCTAAACTGAGCTTCAGCCAATTGGTTCGATCGATCTTGACTGACTTGGGAATAGCCTACTCCAGCCAAGACCGGTTCACGCTCATTGAGAAGCTCAATGATTATTTGATCGAACAGCTCAAAAAAGATCACATTGTCGCTCTTTTGGTCGATGAGGCTCAAGACTTAAGCGATGAGTTGCTCGAAGAGCTCAGGCTCCTCTCCAACCTCGAAAGCGATAGGAGCAGGCTCATTCAAGTCGTCTTGATGGGGCAGCCGGAGTTTGAGCGAAGACTTGATCAGCCCGAGCTGCGCCAGCTGAAACAGCGGATAGCCCTTCGTTGCCGACTTACTCCGCTCCCGAGCGGCGAGGTGGGCTCATACATAAATTACCGCCTCAAGACGGCGGGCTATCAGGGAAAAGAGCTATTTGAGGCAAAGGCGGTCGAGAGGATTAGCCTTCATTCGCAAGGTATTCCGCGCCTTATCAATGTCATTTGTGATAATGCCCTGCTGATTGCTTACGCATCTTCGAAAAGAAAAGTCTCAGCGGAGATGATTGAGGAGGTGGCGCGTGATTTAAAACTCACCGTGCCGTCTAGAACTCAACGGGCAGGTTCCGTAGTGGACTTTCAAAGACCGCGAGGTCGAGACCAAGCAAGGCGGGATGAAATGAGGGAAGATGAACCGGGGGTGGAGAAGACGCGGCCCCCGGAATTTGAGGAATTTTTCATGGAAGGAGAGCCCCCAGAGCTCTACCCAAAGCGCAGTGTAAAAGGAGTGGGAATCGGGATTTTCCTAGGTCTTGTTCTAATGACGGGTATCGGCGCAGTCATCTCTCAGCAAAACAGAGATTTTGTATCGGACATAGCGTTGAGAGTTGAAGATTATTCTGAGCAAAGCCGGAATTATGTTTTAGATATGGCCGTCAAAGTGGATCGACAAGGAAGACAGTACCTTTCGGGTGCGGCGGAGAAAGCGGGAGATTATTCTGAGCAAAGCCGGAATTATCTTGGGGACTTGGCTGTAGGAATGAAAGAGTATTCTCAGCAAGGGACAAATTATCTTTCGGACCTAGCCGCGACAATGGGCGTGCAGTTTCAGAAAATCAGAGATTCGTATTCTGACGTGGCTGTGAAAATCGGCGATTATTCTGAACAAGGCAAGGACTACCTCTCGGGCTTAGCCGTGAAGGCAAACGGCTCGATAGCGACGCAGTGGGAGAATCTGAAACAGGTCAATCTGATACCGAAGACTTCTCAGGACAGCGACCTAAATACCCGTTTAGCCGATTCCCGTGGTCTAAAGCCAAACGATCATACAGCACCGACGGCTGAGAAACCGGCGTTAATCACGGAGCGGTCAAAGGAACCAGAGTTAAATAAGGACGCCGCAGCGGTTCCGGATTCGAAAAAAATTTCTGAGCTCGATACACCAAAGACTCCTGCAACACACGCAGACAGGCGGGCCACAAGCGAGACAAGCGATCATCCGAAAACGCAACAGGTTGAACCACAGATGAGCTCGCTGAAGAAGGAACCTTCTCAAGTGGATCGTCAAATCACTCCAAAGAGAGAGCAACCATCGTTTCTGGGAAATTTCGAGGTCGTCCAAGATTCCTTTCTTCGTGACAAACCAGCATCCGATGCCGCCATAACCACCCTTCGGCCAGGCACCTGGGTCAGAGTCGAAAGTAAAAACGGCGATTATTTCCGTGTCCGCTCATTAAATGATCCGGAGCTCCGCGGTTACATACATCGAGAAGATGCCTTCCTCGAGCGTATCCGATAACCGACGAACGGGCTAAAAGTCCGGTCAATTTTCTCTTTCCCAAAGATCGAAAATTGCTATCGTCTGGCCTTAACGTGAGCGAAGTAAAAAGCGAAGGCCGGCTGGCCTTCCAGCGTACATTCAGGCTGGGCGTGCATTGGTGTAGGCCGCCGAGGCGACTTGAGAGCCGAGAAGTTTAAAATAGCGAAAAGCTGGTTGAAACAAGCAAAGAGAGTGGAAGCTGATCAATCCTCACTGCTATCTTAGGTGCTATGAAAGTGACGAAGGGAGCGTTGTAGAAAATTCGCTCACAAAAATTTAGAAAGCGACGGCAATTCCCTCCATCTATAGGAAGGATCAACAGACTTATTTCTTGCTGGTAAACAAAAACCATTGTAACGCAATGCCTTCGAAGCTTGAACATAATCATATGCATATGGCATGTTCCTTGCCCCCAAAAAAAATATGGATCACATTTGTGAACATTGCGGGGAGTTGATTGTAGGTAATGCCTATCGGGTGACGAGCGAAGACAAAGGTATCACCTTGCTCGACATGGTTGTTTGCTCCCTCTGTTTTATGGAAGCGAAGCGGCTTCGGCTCCATACGGAGGAAATCAATCTTAGAAGCAAACAAGCTTCAGCTCGAAACCGAGGGAGTCACGGTTTCCGGCTTGGAATTTAATTTCAGCACCGGAAGCTTAAGCTCAATCGGTCTCGCTCGTCTCGAAAATCCTCTGCCGACCAGAGCTACGACAGACGGGGTCTTAAAGTACAATCTCAGGCTTGGCCCCAAAGGTTCTGACCCTGTCCAGACGTGCTTGCCGCGGTATGCTTTGACTCGTTAGGAGGTCTTCGTATAACCGGACTGTTCGTAGCGGCACCCTTCTTTCTTAGCGTCGATCACAAATTGAGCCGGGGGTATTCCAGCAGTCTTTCCTTTTGGACCCTCGACACTTTTCTTACTCCCCTGCGTCAATTGAGGCCGTAAAAGTTTCGCGGATTTATCGCAAG
>JAHKKJ010000429.1 GCA_020027655.1 Deltaproteobacteria bacterium
ACCATGCTCCTGGCCGTGCTGGTTTCCTGGATCGTCGTCCGGACTCAGGTAAGTTTTCGCGGTTCCCTCGACACCGTGGCGTTTCTGCCCCATGCCATACCAAGCATCTTGCTCGCCGTTGGCCTTGGCTATCTCGGGTTGGCTTATAGAAATGTCTTCCCGGTTTACGGCACGATTGCGATCATCGCCATCGCGCACATCATCGGCTGGATCGCTTACGGAACCCGCACTACTAACGGCGTGATGATTCAGGTGCACCGCGAGCTGGAAGAGGCGGGGAGGGTATCGGGCGCTTCGACGCCGCGAGTCTTGCGTCGAATCGTCCTGCCATTGGTCGCCGCCGGCATTTTTAACAGCTGGATCTGGATCAGCATGCTGTCATATCGCGAAGTGACGATGGCCCTGGCGCTGGGCACGCGCAAGAATCTCGTGATCTCGACCATCGTGTGGCAATTTTGGGGCAACGGCTGGGTGCCGCAGGTCGCTGCGTTGGGCGTGCTACTGGTACTTTTTGCCGTGCTGGTGGTGGGTATCTTAAAGATTGGCTTTTCGCGCTTTGGTGGTGAGTTTGGCTCGGGAAGTTAAGAAGAATGGAGTACTGGAGTGTTGGAGTAATGGTAGGCGCGACCCAACATTCCAGTATTCCGATATTCCAGTACCCCACTACTCCAGTACTCCATTACTCCAATCCTCACGGGGTTGTTCCTTGATCAGCATTCGTGGACTCAGAAAGTGGTTCGACAGCCGACGCGGCCGCGTGGAAGCGCTGCGCGGTATCGACCTGGAAGTGACCGAGAAAGAGTTCTGCGTCCTACTTGGCCCGAGCGGCTGCGGCAAGACTACAACCTTGCGCTGTGTTGCCGGTCTTGAAAGGCCCGATGCTGGGGAGCTGGAAATTGCCGGCACCGTGGCGAACTCCGTGGCTCGGGGAATCTATGTTCCCACGGAAAAACGCGATATCGGGATGGTGTTTCAGTCCTACGCGATCTGGCCGCACATGAACGTGTTTAATAATGTCGCCTTTCCCTTAATCAAAGGACGCCATAGGATCCCCAAGGACCAAATCGCTGAGAAAGTCCGCGCCGCCCTCAAGCTTGTGCAATTGGACGGGCTCGAGGATCGGCCAGCGACGGATCTGAGCGGCGGGCAGCAGCAGAGAGTCGCGATGGCGCGGGCGATGGTCACAGAGCCGAAAATTCTTTTGATGGACGAGCCGCTGAGTAATCTCGACGCCCGGCTGCGCGAGCAGATGCGCGTCGAGTTGAAAAAAATCACCAAGGCGGTTGGCGTGACGACTCTCTACGTGACTCACGATCAGGCTGAGGCTTTGAGTCTCGGTGATAAGGTCTGCGTCATGCATGATGGAGAAATTCTTCAGATAGCGCCGCCTCACGAGGTGTACGCTCGTCCGGCTAGCCTCTTTGTCGCCCAATTCGTGGGAGAAATGAATTTTGTCAAAGGTCACGTCACCGGCCCTTCCCAGGTGGAATGTCCTCTGGGGAAATTATCGCTTTCCGTGCCGACGGGGATTTCAGTCTCAAGTCCCGTGACATTGGCGATCCGTCCGGAACACGTCAAAGTCAACGCCGCTGATGGATTCCCTTCAGGCTTGTCGGGGAACATCACGAGCAAGAACTATCTCGGCGATACCGCCCTGCTTGAAGTGGAAATTAACGGCGTAACCTTGCTGGCAAAGCTCGCCGGAGACTCGGAACTGGCCGTCGGGCAACAAGCCGCGGTGGACTTGCCTGCCCATCGCTGGCATGTGTTCCCCTAGTAGGTGGTGTACTGGAGTGATGGAGTAATAGAAAGTCTCCCTTTGTAAAGGGAGATTTAGAGGGATTTCCATCTGCTCAACACCACTTTGACGAGACCCTGAGCCACGTCCTGTCTGCCTTGCAGTCAGTCTGACTCTGTGCAATAGACAATCCATTATGAGTCCGAACACGCAAAGCGAGACATTCAAGCGCAAGCCGGTTGAGAATCTTCTCTCGGCTCGTTCCGTTGCCATCGTCGGCGCGTCAACCAAGGGGCGCTGGCCTTCGGGTATTTATCGCAATCTCAAGGCGGCCAAATTCCCAGGCAACATCTATCTGATTAATCCGAATTACACGGAGATATTCGACGATAAATGCTATCCGAACCTTGCGGCTTTGCCGGAAGTGCCGGAACATCTGCTGATGCTCATTCCGACGCGGGCGGTTCTAAGCACCATAGAAGAGGCGGCAAAGCTGGGCACAAAGGCGGCGACCATCTACAGCGCCGGTTTTGGCGAAGGTGAGGATCCCAAAGGGAAAGACCGTGCGCAGGCCATGAAGGAGTTATGTGATCGCACCGGGTTCGTTGTCTGCGGCCCGAACTGCATGGGGTCGTTCTCCCTGCCCGAAGGACTGTGGAGCTTTCCGACTCCCGTGCCGCTTTTGAAGAAGGGACCGGTCGGCTTGATCTTTCAGAGCGGCGGTTCGCTGGGCAATTGGGTCAAGGGAGCGTCGGAGCGGGGCATTGGATTTACCTACGCCGTGTCCAGCGGTAACGAGGTCAGTCTCGACCTTGTCGATTATTTGTCGTTTCTCGTCGACGAGCCCGACACCAAGGTCATCACTCTAATGGTCGAAGGCATCCGCCGGCCCCAGGAGTTCATGACGGTGGCTGAGGAAGCTCTAAAAAAGAATAAGCCAATTCTCGTGGTCAAGCTGGGTCGTTCTGAAATGGGAAAACGCCAGGCGATTTCCCACACCGGCGCGCTGGCGGGAGCGGATGAAGTTTTCGATGCCGTTTGTAATCGACTTGGATTGATTCGTGTGCCGACCTTGGAAGACTTGACGGAAATGACCTTGGCATTTATGCCGGGCCGCTTCCCGCGCGGGAGTCGAGCGGCGATCGTCGTCAACTCCGGCGGGATGAAAGGACTGCTTTGCGATCACTGCGATGAGCTCAATACCAATCTCGCGCAGTTAAGCGACAAGACAAAAGCAGCCGTGCGCCCGTTAATTCCCGAGGAACTGGTGGTGGAAAACCCGCTTGAATGCGGGGTCGCGGGCTTCGGCGACGAACAAGGCTTTGTGAACATCGTTAAGCTCCACGCGGAAGACGATGGCGTCGATCTGCTGGCGATTCATGGCGAACTGCCGCGCGGGGAAAAAAGAGAAGCGGCGCTGTTTAAGAATCTTGCGGCGACCACGGACAAACCGATCCTCGCCTTCGCGCGATCGACTTATAGCTGCACCGACGAGAGCCGAGCGTTCCAAGAAGAGGCCGGTATCCCGTTCTTGCAGGCGATCAAGCCGACTCTTAGAGCTCTGGCGGGTCTCGGGTTGTACGGCGAGCGAAAGAAAACTGGCGTGCCAGCTTTGCCGGCGGCGACAGGCAAGACAGAGGAGCTCGACGGGGAGAAGTTCAATCAAATCCTCCAATCAAAGGGACTGACATTGCCTCGGCAAGCGCTGGTCGGAACCGCGGCGGAAGCCGTGCACAAGGCGAAAGAGATCGGCTTCCCGGTTGCTATGAAACTCATCGCGCCGGAAGTTGTTCACAAGACGGAATCAGGCGCGGTTGTTCTTGGACTGAACAGCGCGGAAGAAGTCGAAGCTCAGGGAAAACGGCTCCTGTCGCTGGCCAAAGGCTCTGCGAAATTGCTCTTGCAGGAAATGATAAAGGGAACGGAAATCATCTTGGGCGCCCGCACCGATCCGCAATACGGTCCCTTTTTGATCGTGGGACTCGGCGGTATTCTCGTCGAGGTTCTGAAAGACGTTGCCCTTCGGCTCCTGCCGGTGTCGGAGAGCGAAGCGTGGGCGATGCTCAAAGAGCTTAAAGGCTACAAAGTTCTCGAAGGCACGCGCGGGCAACCGCCCCGCGACACCGCGGCGTTGGTGAAAGCGATGGTGGGTTTGTCGGACATCTTTTTGAACTACCGTCATCATCTTTCGGATCTGGAATTCAACCCGATCATGCTGCGCGCTCAGGGACAAGGGCTCGCAGCTGTCGATGTCCGCATGATCCGAAAGTAAGGAAACTCTGAACAACAGGATTGCCGGGACGCTGGGTAGGAATGTCATTTTCGGGCGCCCCTTATAGAGTTCTTGCTTTCGGATTTTGAGTTGATCTGCACTAAGGCGGTGGAAGACGAGTTAGGGCGCGATAACCCAACGAGCCGCCGACTCAAGGAATTACTTGCTGACAAAAGCATCAAAAGAGCTGCACCAAGATCGGAAAGGATTAAATTATATGGAGATGGGGAGAGAGCCGCTATTAACCTCGCTTTGGAGCGAAAGTTCCTATTGCTCATTGATGACTGGAGACCTTATGAAGCAGCACAGGCAGCTGGAGTTGAGGTCGTCAACTCTCTAGCCTATTTGGTCGGCCTTTATGAACAAAAACGGATCACGCTAGACCGGGCGTTATACGCCTTGGCCAAAACAACGCG
>JAHKKJ010000058.1 GCA_020027655.1 Deltaproteobacteria bacterium
TCAAAAAAACCATACGCTATAAGCTATAAGCCAACCGCCTGTCAGAACGTGTAGCGCCGCATGCTCACGTTGATCATCACACCCAGGGCAAACATCATGGAGGCCAGCGACGAGCCACCATAGCTAAATAAGGGGAGCGGCACTCCGACTACCGGCATGACCCCGGCTACCATGGCGACGTTAATCACTACATGCCAAAAGAAGATAGCCGTCATTCCGAATACCAACAAGCCACCTAAACGATCTTTGGCGCGTTCGATCAATCGAAAAGAATAGACGATCAGGGCGAAGTAAAGGACGAGTAAGATCAAGCTGCCCACAAAACCCCACTCTTCGGAGAAAACGGCAAAAATAAAATCCGTGTGCTGGGCAGGCAAGAAATCGAGCCGATTCTGTGTGCCGTGGAGATAGCCATTGCCAAAAAGCTTGCCGGAACCAATCGCGATCTTCGACTGAATCACGTGGTAGCCTGCGCCCAGCGGGTCACGATCTGGATCGAGAAAAGTCAGAATGCGCTGACGCTGGTAGGCCTTTAGGAAATGCCAACCTATAGGGAGAAAGGCTAGCCCGGCGGCTACCAGGTAGAGAAAAGAACGGGGCCGGAGCCCGCCCATCAGTATCATGCTGAGAAAGACAATGCCCAGAATGATAGCCGTGCCCAAGTCCGGTTGCACCAGGGTCAAAATGACCAGCGGGGCAACCAGCATAAACGGCACCCAAAGATCGCTCAATCGAAACCCTTGTGGCGGCTCGCCATTTTGCAGATACTTTGCCATCACCAGAACAATCGCCAGTTTCGCGGGTTCCGACGGCTGCAACCGAAAAAACCCGAGATTGATCCAGCGCTGCGATCCACCGCCGGAATGGCCGACGAAAAGAACCAGAAGCAGGAGTAAGAGCATCGCCGCATAAAACGGATATGCAAGCCGGTCGACGTAATGATAATCGAACGCCACGGCTGTCAGCATCGCTATGACGCCGAGACCCAGCCAGAGCAGTTGCCTGGACGGCAAGCCCCCGGCGTGCGCTTCGGCGATATTGTAATTCGCGCTATAGATCGTCACGATACCGATAGAGACAACGGCCAGGGCCAAGAGCAACAGTGTCCAATCGAAGTGCGCAACCAGCCGACGATCAATCTGCACGAGTTGTTCCTTCGATGCGAACTTGTTGCTGCTCAGATGGCCGGGCTTGGATTTCCATGTATTTCTCGATGACTTTTTTCGCCATAGGAGCGGCAGCCTCCCCGCCATGGCCGCCGTGCTCGACCAAAGTCACCAAGGCAATTTTTGGATTCTGCGCCGGCGCGTAGGCGACAAACCAGGCGTGGTCTCGGTTAAAATAGGCCAGCTGTTCGCTCTTCACGTAGGCGCCCCCCTTCATCTCCACAACTTGCGCCGTCCCCGTCTTGCCGGCAATTTCGACAATCTTGGATCTGGCTGCACCACCCGTCCCACCCACGCCGTTAACGACGTCCGCCAAGGCCTTGCGCAGACGTTCCCAAGTTGCCGGCTTCAGACTAATCGTGCGGATCTTCTCCGGTCCGTACTCACGAACCACGGTGCCGTCCACTGATTCGATTTTGTCAACGACCCGCGGCCGGTAAAGCGTCCCGCCGTTGGCCACTGCGGCCATCATATTGGCGAGCTGCAGCGGCGTTACCGTGAGATAGCCTTGGCCAATGGCCACCGAGAGCGTCTCCCCGGGATACCACGGCTGACGAAACCTCTTTCTTTTCCATTCGCTGTCGGGAACGATGCCAGCCTTCTCGTCATCGAGAGTAGCCCCGCTTTTCTCTCCCAAGCCGAAGGCCCTCGCCCATTTCGCGATTCGATCGACTCCGATCCGCTGGCCCGCCTGGTAAAAGTACACGTCACAGGACTCAACAATGGCTCTGTGCAAATCAACCGAACCATGTCCACCCTTTTTCCAGTCACGGAACTGACGATTGCCGAAGTAATAGTAGCCGGGATCCGAGATTCGGCTTTCGGGTTGCAGCACGCCCTCTTCGAGCCCGGCAATGGCCATGATGACCTTAAAAGTGGAACCGGGAGGATACTGACCTTGAATCGCCCGGTTGCTCAAAGGTCGGAGCCGATCTTTCATCAGCGCTTGCCACTCATCGGATTTGATTCCCCGCGCAAAAACATTGGGGTCAAAGGCCGGCGTGCTGACCATCGCGAGGATAGCGCCGGTATTGACGTCAAGTGCAACGATGGTTCCTTCCTTACCCTTGAGGGCTTCGAAGGCGGTCTCCTGAAGCTGGCGATCCAACGTCAAGTGAACTGTATAGCCGGGAACGTCGGTAACTTCATGAAGAACTCGCACCCGCCGTCCGAGCGCATCCACTTCCACCTGTTGACCGCCGCTCTGACCGCGAAGAAAGTACTCCCAGGTTTTTTCCAAGCCATACTGTCCAAATTCGTCGCCGGTCGCGTAGCCCTGCTCTTTCAGGATCTTCAGTTGTTTGGGGCCAATCTCGCCCAAGTAACCGAGAATGTGAGCGCCCACGGGTCCATCGGCGTAACTGCGCCGCGGCCGCGCTCGTAGGGAGACGCCGGGTAAATCGATTTGATGGGTTTCCACCGCAACCACAGTCGCCCAATCCACGTCCTTGCCTATTACGATTTCCTCGAAGGCGGGCCGTTTCTTATTCTCTTCGAGAATGGCAAACAACTCCTTTTCGTCCCGCCGGAGGTAGCGTGCCAATTGACGCAACGTATTCTCCGGCTCCTCAGCGTCTTCGGCAACGAACAGTAAATCGAAAGAGGGGCGGCTATCGACGAGTAGTTGCCCTTGGCGGTCGAGAACCATTCCGCGCGTGCCGGGAATTCTTTTGATGCGCACGCGATTATTCTCAGAAAGAAATGTATACCGTTCACCGTCGACCACCTGGAGGAAAAAGAGCCGTGCCAAGAGAGCTCCGAATACAAGGATCAGGACAAGATAAAGGAGACGAGCTCGCCTACGCAGCTCCGGGGCGCCGTCCTGTCTATTGATATCGGCAAGTAACGCCATATTGATTCTTAGGCAGCGACGCGAATCTGTTCCAGGTAGGCTTGTCCGCGCCGCAACAGAGCGAACACAACCGGCGCCAGCACCGCGGCCACCAGCGCTTCTAGTAAGATATAGCGGATCGCACCCGTCCAAAAGCCATCGACGCTGAGAAACACAGTCCAAACCAATATCAGGGCCGCGCCTTTAACCAGCGATGCCAAGAGGACGACGATGGAGCTCACCACGGGGTGATGCAACCAAATGGACCGTGAGCTGAGATAGACGGCGAGAAACACGAGCGACATGGCAAAAGCGTTGAGACCAAGAATGGGACTCGACACGACATCCACCGAGTAACCCAACAAAAAAGATCCCAAAGCAGCTCCAACGGTGGGATGGTAAAGACCCCAATAGACGCAAAGCACAAGAATCAAATCGGGAACCACGGGGCCGAGGGGAAGAAGATGGAGAAAAGTCGTCTGTAACAACATCAGCATGATACCCACGACAAAAAACGACAGGGACAGTTTCATCGTATATTTATGACCGAATCGCCGGAACGAATCCTAGTTTTTTTCCTGGTTCACATCCGCCTTGACGATAAGAACTTCTTCGCTTCGTGCCAGGCTTACCGCCGGCATGACCTCAATGTGCTGAAACAGGCCAAGAGTTTGTTTGCGCACTTTAATCACGGTTCCCACCACGATGCCCTTGGGGAAAACACCGTCGAAACCCGAGGTGACAAGCCGGTCCCCTTCTTGAATATCTTCGCTTCGCTTCACGTACTTCAGGATGGTGCCGTTATCCAACGAACCGGAGACAATACCGCGGGCCCGGGTCCGCTGAACTAAAACATCCACGCCGTTGTTCGGGTCAGCGAGCAATAATACCTTTGCCGTCCGCGCCGTCACCGCCACAACCTGCCCGACCACGCCCAAGGGCGTCACGACCGCCATCCCCTTGCGCACGCCGTCGGCACTTCCCTTGTCCAAGAGACAGCTTTTGAACCAACTACTGCCGCTGTTGGCGATAATCGAGGCGGTCACCGTCCCCGACGGCAGATGGGAACGGAATTCCAAAAGTTCCTGCAGTCGCCGATTCGTGGCTCCGGCTTCCAGTAGCTGATTCCTTTCAACCTCGAGCTGTTGAATCCGGTTTCTGAGTTTCTCGTTCTCGGACTTATAGCCTGCCAACATCGAGTAGCTGTTTTGAATCTCATCGATCGAATTCGTGGTTGCCTGGGCAGCGATCTGCAACGGTCGCATGACCCAGAGCAGTATGGGACCGATGGGATCATTTCTAAGTTGGCCGCGTGCGGCCGCAGTCAGAATATAAAGCGACAGAAGGAGACAGAAACAAGAGCTGAGGAGGATCTGGTTCTTGCGAAGAAAAGCGAACATGGAAGGCTCTTTCGCCTCCAAAGGGCGGGGGCCATAGAGGCCTCGGAAACTCAGTGAACCGCCACCTCCCTGAGCAACGTAATCTCATCCAAGGCCTTTCCCGCGCCCATGACCACGGCCGTGAGAGGATCTTCCGCCATCATAACCGGCAAACCGGTTTCTTCGCGCAATAAGATATCCAAATTTCTCAACAACGCGCCGCCGCCGGCCAACACGATACCGCGGTCGACGATGTCGGAGGCGAGTTCAGGGGGCGTCCGTTCCAGTGAAAGCCGGACGGCTTCCACGATCTGGTTGATGGGCTCCAGGAGAGAGTCTCGGATCTCTTCATCCGTGATTACGACGGTCTTCGGGACGCCCGCCACGAGGTCGCGACCCTTAATCTCCATCGTCTGGATTTCATCGCCCGGATAGGCCGAGCCGATGGTGATCTTGATCAGTTCTGCGGTTCTCTCGCCCACGAGGAGATTGTATTTTCTTTTGATGAATTGGGCGATGGCCTCATCCATCTTGTCACCACCCACTCTGACGGAGCGGGAAAAAACGATACCGGATAACGAAATCACCGCGACCTCGGTTGTGCCGCCGCCGATATCGACAATCATATTGCCGGTGGGCTCGGTAATGGGCAATCCGGCTCCTATGGCCGCCGCCATGGGTTCTTCGATCAGATAGACTTCCCGGGCTCCTGCGGACTCCGCGGATTCTCTCACGGCCCGCTTCTCAACTTCAGTAATTCCGAATGGCACGCCGACAATGATCCGAGGACGTACCAGCGTGCGACGATTATGAACTTTTTGGATGAAGTAGCGGAGCATCGCCTCGGTGATTTCAAAATCAGCAATGACGCCGTCCTTCAGCGGGCGAATGGCAACGATGCTTCCCGGAGTGCGCCCTAACATTCTTTTAGCTTCGGCGCCCACCGCAAGGACCTTTTTACCGCCACGCTCATTTCTTTGCTGAACCGCGACAACCGAGGGCTCATTACACACGATTCCCTGGTTCTTGACATAGATTAGGGTGTTGGCGGTCCCAAGATCGATGGCAAGATCGTTGGAAAAAACGCCAAAGAGGGCATCCAACATCACAAAACTCCTTCTAACCTGCGCGAAAAAGGGCTTAAGCACAGAGAAAATAACAGATTTGGCCTTGCCTGGCAAGGTAATGAAAAAATAAAGGAAAAACGGCAACCGGTAGGGCGCCGATGGTTGCAACTGGATGGCCCATTTCCTATCATGGAAAATAGTTTTATTTTGATTGAAAGGCTTTACCGCTCATGCTCGATGTCCTGCGTAAACGCAAGCGCTCTTGGATTATTATTTTCCTGCTTGGACTGATCATTGTCGTCTTCATTGCCTTCTACGGTGGCAATAAGTTTCGCGATCCGGCTTTGCAAGACATTGCGCAGGTCAATGGCGAAGTTATTTCGCAACGAGAATTTGCCATGCATTACCAGAAAGCGTTGGAGCGGTACCGTGAGATGTTAAAAGGCTCGCTCACGCCTGAGCTTGAGAAAAGTTTAAACATCAGAGGCACCTTGCTCGAAGAGCTGATCCAAAAACGGTTAGTCCTTCAAGAGGCTCGTCATCTCGGATTGGCGGCTAACGACGAAGATTTGATGGCGGCTATTGCGCAGGTCCCCGATTTTCAAGTCAACGGCCGCTTCAACAAAGAACGGTACCTCCAGCTTTTGCGCGCTAATCGCATCAGCCCCGGCCAGTTTGAAGACGAACAGCGAGAGCAGTTGACGATTCAGCGGCTCTACAGCATGCTCCTGGACGCCGTTCACGTGACGGAGGCGGAGGTGCGCGACCGCTACCGCTTCGACCAGGGAAAGATTAATCTCTATTTCATCCGCTTGCCGATCACTAACTACTTTTCAGAAGCAAAGCTGACCGAAGAGGAGATTAAAAAGTTCTATGAGCGCAACAAGGACTCACTCAAAGAGCCGTTGAAAGTCCAAGTCGAGTATCTCTCCTACCCCTTCGAACGATTCTCGTCTTCAGCCCAGGTCACCGACAAAGAAATCGAAGAATATTATCAAACTAATCGTGATTCGAAATTTCACAAACCCAAAGAAGTCAAGGCGCGCTCTATTCTAGTCCGTGTCTCCGCCGGAGCGGATGCGAAACAAAAGAGCGATGCCCAGACGCGCGCGAATCGCATCGTGACAGAGGCGCGCGCCGGAAAGGATTTCGCCCAATTAGCTAAACAAGAATCGGAGGACTCGACTGCGGCCAAAGGAGGCGACATCGGTTGGGTGACACAAGAGCAATTGCCGTCGCCGCTCGATAAAACCGTTTTCAGTCTGGCCAAGGGCGAGACGAGCAACGTCATCGAGAGTCCTACGGGATTTCATATCGTCAAGGTCGAGGACATCAGAGCCGAAAAAACCCAAAGCTTGAAAGAGACCACTGCGGAGATCGCCCGCGCCCTCAAGGTAGAAAAGGGCAAGCGGGAGGCCGTGAAACTCGCGGATCGAGACCGGGAGAAAGCGCTATCGGGGAACGACTTCCCCAAGTTGGCCCAAGAGAGCGGCGTTACGGTCAACGTGACTCGCCCGTTCACCACCGGTGAAGTGCTGCCGGAAGTCGGGCAAGCGCCGGAATTCTATAAGAACGCTTTATCCTTGAACCCTAAGGATATCAGCCCGGTCATCGAAGGTCCAAACGCCTATTACGTTTTAAAGATCAAACAGCGAAGCGAGCCGGCGGTGCCACCCTTCGATGCGGTAAGGTCCAACATTGAAAAGAGCCTGAAGGAATCCAAAGCGCACGAGATGTTGCAGCAAAAGGGAAAAAGTTTGTTGGCGCAATTGAAGCAAGAGAAAGACGTCAGCAAACTTGCCCAGCAAAACGGCTTAAAGCTGGATGAAACCGGCTGGTTTCTCCGTAGCGCGGCGCAACTTCCTAAAGTCGGAGAGCTTTCGGAATTGAGGTCGGGAGGGATAGAATTGTCGGCAGAGAAACCGTTCCCGGACAAGATTTACACGCAAAAGGATAACGTCTATATCTTTGCCTTCAAAGATAGCCAAGGGGCCGATATGGACCGGTTCGATAAGGACAAAGAGCAGCTCACGAAACAGGCTTTGGCCGAGAGTCGCCAACAAGTGCTGCAGAAATTTGTCGAGAACCTCAAGGCCAAGGCCCAGATCCAAGTTCACCCCAACTCCTTGGAAGAGAGTTAGAGTTTTTTTTCATTTCATTCTCAAGGATGACATTGTGCAAATCTTCTTGGTTCGTCACGGCGCCACGGATTGGAATTTACAGGGTCGCTGCCAAGGGGCGACGGACCTGGATCTGAATGAGGTCGGAGTCCGCCAGGCGGAAGAGATTGCGTCGTCGCTGACAAACGCAACGATCCATGGAATCTACTCAAGCAATCTGAAGCGCGCGCAACAGACGGCTCAGTTCTTCAGTCTGCATCATCAACTCCCTGTGCTTATCGAGACCGATGTCCGCGAACTTGATCATGGCGAATTAGAAGGTCTGACATTCGCAGAAATTAAGGAGAACTACTCGCAATTTATTCAGAAATGGAGAACCGAGCCGGCAGAGATCCAGGTTCCAGGCGGCGAGCGGCTCGTGGATGTCGCGCGCAGGGCCTGGAGCGGATTGAATCGAATCGTGCAGCGTCATGCAGCCGAAGAAGCCGTAGTCGTAGTTAGCCACAACTTTCCGATCCTGGGCATCATCTGCCGAATCACAGGGACCCACTTGAACAACTATCGCGCTTTCCATGTCGATCCTTGCAGCGTTACCCGTCTCAGCCATCGCGGCGGCGATCACTGGGAAGTCACTAGCATCAATAATCAAGAGTACACAGCAGAGACACCGCTTCAACGGTTGTAAGAGTCGCCAACCTGCACGGATGATTCATGCAACGAAGAGAAAACGCCGAGTACCGCCGACCGAAAAGTCGCATGTAGTGGTGTAGGGGGGGGTCTCAGAAATTCGTCACACAATTCGGGCGTCATTCCGGCCAAGCTGGCGATAGCTAGCGCGAGCCGGAATCCAGGGACTTAAAGGCCTTCTGGATTCCCGCTTTCGCGGGAACGACAGCGGAGGTATTCCGAATTTTCATCGAACACATAATGCTACGCTTTCTTCGCATACAACGCCGCGGCGAAGAAAAGCAACGCGAGAAACAAATAGCCCAGGAAGAACTCCGGCGCCGCGAGGAGACCGAAGCGATTGGCAATGCCGCCGGGGGTGAGGTCATAGGCGTGAATGATTCCCACGGCTGAGAGGAGCGCGGCAGCCAAAGACCAAAGACTGGCCGTCTTGAACCGCCGTTCGATTAACGCGACCCCGATTGCCGCAAGAATCATGGAAGTAAATATGAACCCTTGCTGCAGGGAAATTACCCCGTGCATCGCCGGGCTTTGGCCGAATGGCGCTATTCCGACTTGGTAGAGCGACTTGCCGGCGACCCTGAGCCCTGTCTCTACCATCAACAGACCCCAAGCTGCCAACGCGGGAACGATCCCCAACGCTACCGCTGGAGCATGTTCTTTCGGCGTTTCCTGAAACGACTGCGCGACGATGATAATTCCGATGTAGAGAAGAATCCCAATTCCGGCTTCGAGTGGAATCAAGCCTAGGACGGATTGAATGGTCCCAGTCAGGCAAAGAAAGGCGATGAACAACCCATTCAATGCCGAATAGCCGGACCGCGCGCCGAGTCGCTTCCAGCCAGGATGACCAATATAAATGGTCGTGGGAAAGACGCTGCCGAACAGCGCTGCCGCGACCGAGCCAACCCCATTGGCCATAAGCGATGGAAAGGTGCGGTAGCGGTCGCCCGCGGCTTCCGCGCTTTCGATGTTCTGCAACGAACCGACGACGTTAAAAATTCCCATCGGGAAAATAACCGAAAAGTAATTAAGAAAGGCCGGATGTGAGAGCGCCTCCCAAAGCGGACCACCGGCAAAGACCGGCATGGCCAAAGCATAGGTCAAATTCCATGTTTTCCCTGTCATTGTCCCCAGCAGCCATCCAAGTAGAGTGCCCACCGCGATCGCCACCATACCGCCAGGCAAGCCGAGCGGAAATTTCTGATGCGAGAAATAGGCAACAAAAATAATTGCCATCGGCACCATGGCAACCAAAGGCTGGGCAAAGATTTTGAAAGTAAAATCCATGGAAATAAATGTAATGGCGATGCCCGCCAGCGCCGACAACAAAGCTGCTCGCGGCGTGACGCGGCGCACGCTTTCCGCGATGAAGGCAAAGATAATTTCGATGACACCGTTGAGAAAGCAAGCAACGAGCCCGATTTTCCATGCCCAGACCGGATCCTTGGTCTCCTGAAAAATCGGTAGCATGATAAAAAAAACAAACGCGAAAAGACTCACCGTGTTGATTCCATAGGGCAGCGCGGTTACGTCTTCCCGGCCCGTCTCCCGGGCAAGTTGCCGAGCCTGCCAGGCATAGAAGACATTGCCCACCAGAATCGAAACCGCCGCCCCCGGCAGAATGCGCCCGAAGATGTAACTATCCGGCAGATGAATCAGCTCGCGGCAGAGACTGACGATGAGAATAAGCTGGATCAGATTGTCGATCATGAGACCGAAGAAACCGTCCAGATCTTTGCGGACAAACCATGGTGGATTAAATGAGTGTTGTGACATGGAAATGGCTCCAGCGTTATCGAATTCGGTAAAATCTAGCGGTCCCCGCTCTTCCCTGTCAAACCAAGAAGGATTGCCTGGCTATGCGGATCGTCGAGGGCCTCTATCATGTCTCGTGGGCGCTGCCAAACGGCCAAAATTACTGAACCGGTTATTATGATTTCCAAACCTCCGCCCGGGCCAAGTTTAGTCTCCTCCGGCCACTTTTGTCACTGAGTAGGCATTTTCTCAAGATAGAACCCGTGGAAGAGCGATGGTTCTATAAAGGCCTTTTCTGGCCTTTTCATTGCATTTCATTCGTGCAGGAACAACTAACCAAGGAGGGGCTATGTTTGATTGGAAACGACCTTGTACGCTGCTGCTTCTCGGACTCCTGCTTTCATCGACCATGGGGTGCAGCTCTTCATTAAGAAGAAGCTCGTCGGAAGCTAAGACCGCTTCCCCGGTGCCTGCGCCTAAGATTTTGCATGACAAAGTTGCAGTGATTCCCTCACTGGACGCACGTCTTACGAAGCTCGCGTTTTTTGGCAGCGGTGCCGCCGACGTCGCACCTCTTCAAAACCCGACATACAAAAGCCGGTTTGAACACGCGGCTACTACCAGGGTTTACCCGGAAATTTACCTCGAGTATCCCCCGCCTGGAAAGAAAATCTATTTTACAATGACTGTCCATATCCGCGAGAACACAAGAACGTTCAGAATTGTGGATTACGAGACCCGGATCGAACCAAACTGGACTTCGTCTCACCATTCCGTCGGGATAGGGGTATTGGGTCCGGGAAATTGGCGTGCCGGCACCTACGAGGCGGATGTCTACATCAACGGCGAGAAGGTGGCAATGGGTTTCTTCGAAGTTTACTAACCACGGACCGCTCCGAAACTACGTGGTCAGATTCAGCGCTCGTTTGCGCTTCTTCTCTGCTTCGAGATTTACGCGACGCAGAGAACTTAAAACTCTTGTTAGCACGGAAGTTCCTTTCGAGTAGCGAATAGCCTGCCTTGACGATCTTGCGGAGCGCAATTTGGTCTTTTCGGAAAAAACCAGGCCTGTTCAGGTCTAGGCCAGACCTTTCACGAGCGTTTGCAGTTCTTTTCTAGAGATATTGGGCGCTTTGCCTTGATTTCTGCTTCTTATCTCTGCCATTTGAT
>JAHKKJ010000430.1 GCA_020027655.1 Deltaproteobacteria bacterium
GTCTCCGCGTGGGTGGCGCATGCGGAAGGAGCGCGCGAACAGGCCGTGAAGCTCATGCGCGCAGCTGCGGATGGCGAAGACGGCAGCGTGAAGCACGTGGCGATGGAGAACCGCCTCTATCCGATGCGCGAATTGTTTGCCGAACTGCTGCTGGAGACGGGACAGGCAGCGCCAGCGCTGCGCGAGTTCGAGGCGGCGCTCAAGGAGAACCCGAACCGCTACCGGGGGCTCTACGGAGCAGCCCGAGCCGCCGAGGCTGCCGGCGACCGCCAAAAAGCCGAGAGCTACTACGCCAAGTTTGTGGCGGTCAGCGCAAAAGCCGACACTGATCGGCCCGAGATCGCTCAGGCCAAGACGTTTTTGGCGAAGAAGTGAAGCGATTTTAGATTGCCGATTTTGGATTTTGGATTGGGGAAACATATGAGTAAAAACATAGTCATATTTGTTTTGGCCGCTTTATTTCTTGTTTCTGCTTGTCTAGCTGACGCGCAGCAAGCGTCTTTCTGGCGCGACACGGTGAAACGGTAGCGCCGAAGGGCACCGACACCCGTCCAAGATCGCGTTTGCCGTTGATGGTTCGATGGGCTCACCACGACAGATGTAGGGATTGGCAAGTAGCGAGGACGGAGACTGGCAACGCTCGTTAGACAGAGCCAGACGAATGCGGTATCTTTCTAATATGAGGAACCCAAGCCTCGGAGGCTCTGAATGAAGAACGAATTCACGGCTATTATTGAACGTGACGGAGACTGGTTCATTGCCTTCTGCCCTGAGATTCCAGGGGCAAACGGGCAAGGTCGGACTAAGGACGAAGCGAGGGAAAGTCTGGCCGCAGCAATCGAGCTTATACTTCAGGATCGAAGGGAGGATGCCCTACGCGGCATCCCGCCTGACGCGATCCGAGAAACTGTTACGGTCAAGTGAAACGGAGCTCATTGCTCCAACATCTTCGAAGGTACGGTGTTACCTTAAACGCGAGGGCGGTTCTCATTCTCTCTGGGCTAACGCCAACACTGGCGCCATAGAGGCAATTCCTCGGCATAACGAGATTTCCAATCAGCTCGCCCGAAAAATCTGCCGCAACTTATCTGTGCCGGAGGTCGGGAAAAACTAATATAGCTGGGAAACGGAGGCCGGCACGAAGATGCCACGGTGACTTATCGAATCATTCCAGGAGATAAAATGACACTTAAACATTTGCGCGTTTTATGGTTGCTTGCTTGCGTGTGCGTCTCGGTTACGAATGCCCAAGCTGCGGAGAAGCTCGTCGCCGACTACGGCGGGCATGCGGGGTTTCAAAGCGCGACCTGGGTGGCGAAGGATCTAAAGATCTTCGATAAGTATGGGCTGGATGTCGAAGTCATCATGATCACCGGCGCTGCACGGTCCGTCGCCGCGCTGTTGGGAAACAGTACGCAGTTCTCGACCGGGTCCGCGACCGGGCCGCTGGCGGCCGCCGTCAGGGGATCGGATGTCAAGGTCATCGCGGCTTCTTACAATAAGTTTCCCTATGCTTTTGTGGTTAAACCCGATATTCGCAATCCCAATGATTTGCGCGGCAAGAGAGTCAATATTCTCAACTACGGCGGCTCCAACGATCTCGCGCTGCAGTTGGCTTTGAAAGAGTGGGGCATGAAGCTATCCGATATCCAGGTCGTCATCGGCGGCGACGCGCCGACGCGGCTGGGCGCGCTCATGGCGGGCCGGATGGATGCCACGATCCTATCACCGCCGCATTTGACCATCGCGGTGAAGGCGGGCTACCGCGTGCTGGCGGATATGGGTGATATGAGCACGAATTTCACGCAGTCCTCGTTGTACGTAAAGGGGAGCGCTCTGAAGGAGCATCGCGATCGGGTGAAACGATTCCTGCGCGCCTACGGGGAAGCCATCCATGTGATCAAAACCGACCGCGAGCGAACCATGAAAATATTCGCCAACCGGATGCGGGTCGATGATCCGGAAACGGTGAAATCCACCTATGAATATTTTGCTCCGCGTTTTTCTTTCCCTCCGCGCGTAAACCTCGAAGGGGTGCGAGACACGCTCCGGTTCTACGCCGAGCAGAATGCCGATTTCAAGAATCGGACGCCCGAAGAGTTCGTCGATCACTCTTTGCTTGATGAATTGGAGAAGGAAGGGTTCTTCAAGAAGCTGGGCGGCTAACGCGGTCCCGGGTTTTGGGTCCCGGGTCTCGAGTGCTGATCTCGTCTTATCCGAGACACGAGACTCGAAACTCGAAACAGCTGCGCCGATTCAGCGCAGCCTCAATTCCGTTTGCGCTTTCTTCGCATAGGTCCAGGGCGTCTAGACTAGGCAAGAAAATCCGGTATGCTTGAGGGGCTGAGGTGGTTCGAAAACAACATACGCGAGGAGCATCACGATGACAAAATTGAGGAGCTTTGCCGCGACAATATTTTTCCTGTTGCTTTTGGCTTTGTGGGTTAATCCGATCAACGCTCAATTGACCAAGCTGAATGTCGGCTACAGCGCGATCAGCGGAGATCAACTGCCGGCGTGGGTCGCCAAAGAAGCGGGAATTTTCCAAAAAAACGGCCTGGACGTGCAACTCATCTACTTCACCGGCGGCACTACGGCGGTGATGGCTCTGGTTTCGGCGGACACGCCCATGAGCCAGGTAGCCGGAGCGGCAGTGGTTAATAGCGCTCTGGCCGGCTCTGATACAGTGCTCATCGTCGGGGGCGTCACGTCGCTCAATTACTATTTGATGGCGCAGCCCCAGATCAAGACGGCCGAGCAGCTGAAGGGCGGCTCCGTGGCGATTAGCCGCTTCGGTTCGGCCTCCGATTTTATCGCGCGCTTTGCTCTATCCAAAATCGGATTGACTCCCGGCAAGGATGTCACCCTTGTCCAAATTGGCAGCACTGGCGCCCGCATGGACGCTACTTTGGCCGGACGAGTGCAGGCCACGGTCATTAACCCGCCTGCAAGTTTCATCGGCCAGAAGCGTGGGATGACGGTCTTGGCGGACCTTCCCAAGCTGGGCCTCGTCTATCAGCACACCAGCGCGGCGACAACAAGAAAGTACGTCCGTGAACATCCGGACATCGTCAGACGCTACGTCAAATCTCAGGTGGAAGCCGTGCATCGGATTTACACGGACAAGGAAATCTCGATTAAAGCCTTGTCCAAATACTTCGGACGCGGCGTCGAACCCGAGATCCTGGAAAAAACCTGGGCGAATCTTCTCAATGAGTCCGTGCTGCCTAGGAAGCAATACCCTTCTCTCGAAGGCATTAAAACGATCCTGGCCACTGAAGCCAAGAGCACGTCGGCGAAGCCTGAGGATTTCGTCGACTTGACTTTTGTCCGGGAGCTGGATCAGAGCGGTTACATCGACGGGCTGTACAAGAAGAAATGAAGCCGAGAGCTTGTCGGTGTTTGTTGCTCCCTCACCCTTTCCCAAGGGGCGAGAGAATAAAGATCAGAGTTTTGTTCCTCGCCCTTTCAGGGAGAGGATAGAGGTGAGGGTAAAGAACGCATAGAATTGTAGGGGCGGGTTTGAAACCCGCCCCTACTCTGCAACCTTTGCACTGCTTAAACTGAAATCCCCGATTCAAGACGCCGGCGAAACAAAACTCGAAATCCGAATATCGAAATCCGAAACAAGCTCAAAGATTTAAATTCCAATTACGAAATCCGAAACGGGTTTATTTGGAATTTCCCGATTTTTGACCATTTGAAGTTGTTTCGAACTTCGGATTTTGAATTTGTAATCTTGTTTATACTTGGCGGCCTTGGCGTCTTTGCGGGAGATATTCCGAGTTTCGGTTGCGGCGGGGCCGCGCTGGGTTATCTGCGGTTACTCTTTCCGTAGGACGATCTCCTACTGAATCCTTGTATCCCACAAAATCGGCTCACCGCCCAGGCTCGGTGTGAAAAGATCGACTTGCAGCTGGGTGGCACAGCCCGGGCAAAAATACTCGTGGTACTCGCCGATATAAGGTTCCCCCGTGGGTAGCGGCGGCATGATTTCTTTTAGATGCAAGCTCCGATGCAAGGCGTAGGGCTTGTAATTTTCCTTGGCGTCGCAGAACAAATGGCCGCAGCGACTGCAGCGGATAACTTTCTGCTTGCCGTTGGTACACACTTCCAGCGTCGCGTGGAATCGCAATGCTTGTCGCCAGCCATCGCCCCCCGATGCTGAAAGGCCGGTGGTTTTTCCCGAAACCGGCGCAGCGGTTTGCTTGCGAGATTCATGGATCTCTTGGCGGCGCCTTTCAGTAGCCGCTCCATCTATCGCTTTGCCGTCCCCGCTCAGAATTACTCCATAGACGCGCTCGGCAGTTTCACGGCTCACCCAACCGCGCCCGTAATCCTTCAGCACGGCCTGGGGATCGCGGTCGATGGGATCGCCGAAGCCGCCGCCGCCCGCTACATAATCGACCAGCAAGCTTCCTTC
>JAHKKJ010000431.1 GCA_020027655.1 Deltaproteobacteria bacterium
CGCGTCATCGAGATCTATGGGCCCGAAGCCTCCGGTAAGACAACGCTGGCGTTGCAAATCGTCGCTGAGGCGCAGAAGCAGGGCGGCATGGGGGCTTATATCGATGCCGAACATGCGTTGGACTTGGGATATGCGAAGAAACTCGGTGTCAAGACCGACGATCTTTTAGTCTCTCAACCGGACCATGGCGAACAAGCTCTGGAAATCGGGGAAACCCTGGTCCGTAGCGGTGCCATTGATGTATTGGTCGTCGATTCAGTCGCCGCGCTGGTGCCGAAGGCGGAAATCGAAGGTGAGATGGGCGATGCTCATATGGGGCTACAGGCCCGTCTGATGTCCCAAGCTTTGCGTAAACTGACCGGGACCATTTCTCGATCCCAAACGGTCGTCATCTTTATCAACCAGATCCGGATGAAGATCGGCGTTATGTTCGGCAACCCGGAGACTACGACGGGTGGCAACGCACTCAAATTTTACGCCTCAGTTCGCATGGATATCCGCCGCATCGGCGCGCTCAAAGATGGTGACAATATCGTCGGTGGTCGCACGCGGGTCAAAGTCGTTAAGAACAAGATGGCCCCGCCGTTCAAGGAAGCGGAATTCGATATACTTTACGGAACCGGAATATCCCGTGATGGCGAGATCGTCGATCTCGGCAGCGAAATGGGCATCGTGGAGAAGAGCGGCGCCTGGTATTCATTCGGCGGCGAGAGAATCGGCCAGGGCCGTGAGTCGGCGAAGCAGTTTCTCAAAGAGCATCCTGAAACGGCCGAACAGATCATGGTCAAGGTGATGGAAAAAGTCGGGCTGAAGCGACCTGAACTCGAGGCGCCGGCTGCCGAGAAAAAGGAAAAAAGCAAAGGCAGGTAATAGCGAAAGGTTTAGTTGAACCCTGAAGCGAACAAGCTCCACGTCCAAGCCATCCGACTCGCAGGAGGAAGCGCTTCAACGCGCCCTGCGATTTCTCGGTTATCGCCCGCGTAGTGAAGCAGAACTACGAAGTTTTTTAGTCCATAGAGGTCACTCCGCTGCCATCACCGAACGGACATTGGAAAAGCTCTGTTCGCTGAATTATCTTAACGATGAAACATTTGCGCGGAACTGGGCACGGTCCCGAGCTGAAACGCGCGGCTATGGTCCGAACAGAATCGAGCAGGAGTTAAGAACCAAGGGTATTGCCCCGGCGCTGATCCGAGAAGTTGTGGGCGAGACCTTTGGTCAAGTGGACGAGTGGAAAAAAGCAAAATCGCTTTTGGAGAAAAGATTCAAAAGCAAACAATTTGCTGACCCGAAGATACTTCGTCGGGCGGCGGGGTTTCTGCAGCGCCGCGGCTACAGTAACAAAGTGATATTCGATTTGCTCAAGTATCCGCTCGAAGACGATTGAAAAGAGCATGATCACCGGAAACGAAATTCGCAAATTTTTCTTGGACTACTTCGTGAAGCAAGGCCACACCGTGGTGCGGAGCTCCTCCTTGGTACCCGACAAAGACCCGACCTTGCTTTTCACTAACGCGGGGATGGTCCAGTTCAAAAACGTCTTTCTCGGTCAGGAACGTCTGCCCTACGTGCGGGCCACCAGCTCGCAGAAGTGCCTGCGCATTAGCGGCAAGCATAACGATCTCGAAGCAGTCGGCCGGGATACCTATCACCACACCTTTTTTGAGATGCTCGGCAATTGGTCCTTTGGCGATTACTACAAAGCCGAGGCCATCCAATGGGCCTGGGAGCTTCTGACCAAAGAGTGGGGGCTGCCGAAGGATAAACTATGGGCGACCGTTTATCTCGACGATGATGAGGCAGAGCAACTCTGGGCCAAGATCAGTGGCCTTCCAGCCGAGCGGATCAAACGCTTCGGCGAAAAGGAAAATTTCTGGGAAATGGGCGAGACCGGTCCTTGCGGGCCTTGTAGTGAAATTCACCTCGACCGCGGACCGGTAGCCTGCGACATGAGGGGACAGCCGGGCCATATCTGCCAAGTCAACGGCGACTGCGCGCGTTATATCGAACTGTGGAATTTGGTTTTTATCCAGTACAACCGCCATGAGGATCGCAGTCTGTCCGAGTTGCCGTCCAAACACGTCGATACGGGGATGGGATTGGAACGGATTACGGCGGTGCTGCAAAACGTCCTGTCCAACTACGATATCGACTTCATGCGCGCTCTGACCGCGACGACGGAAAAGCTAATCGGCAAGAAATACGGCGTCGACCCGGTAGCTGACATATCATTCCGGGTTATCGACGATCACGCCCGCGCAGTCAGCTTCCTCATTGCCGACGGCGTGATGCCCAGCAACGAAGGGCGCGGTTATGTTTTACGCAGATTGCTTAGAAGAGCCGCGCGCCACGGCCGGTTGATTGGCCTTGAGAAACCTTTTTTATACCAAGTCGCTTCCACCGTGGCTGCGGTAATGGGCGATGCTTATCCCGAACTCCGTACCGAAGAGCAGCGCATCCGCGAGGTAATTCGCGGCGAGGAAGAGCGTTTCGGAGAAACCCTGGAGAAGGGTCTCGTGCTCTTGGAAGAAGCAACTGCCAACCTCAAACAACAGAAAAAGAAAGTTCTACCCGGAGAAATCGCGTTTCGGCTCTACGACACATACGGATTTCCGGTAGACTTGACTGAAGATATCTTGCGTGGCGAAGGAATGACGGTAGATCAGTCCGGCTTCGAAAAGCTGATGGAAGAGCAACGCACCCGTGGCCGCGACGCGCGAGAAACTACCAGCATGGATGCAAAGATTCAGCTCGACCGTCCAGTCTCCTTTATCGGCTACGACCGGTTAGAAGACGAATCCACAGTTTTGGCCATCTACGGCGACGGAAACGGGAAGCCGGAGGCCGTTGAAAGCGAAGAAGTCGATGTCATTACTGCCAAGACGCCTTTTTATGGTGAATCCGGCGGCCAGGTGGGCGACCGGGGAACCATCAAGACCGCCCGCGGTGATATTATGGAAGTCACCGATACCCAACACCCTACCCCTCAGCTTACAGTCCACCGAGGCCGAGTAAAAAAAGGGCGCATTCAGGTCGGCGACGCGGTTTATCTCGCTGTAGATGCTAAGTTTCGCCGCCGAACAATGCTCAACCATTCAGCGACACACATACTTCATGCCGTTTTGCGCAGGGAGCTAGGCGATCATGTTCGGCAAGCAGGATCGTTGGTGACTCCCGAGAGGCTTCGCTTCGACTTCAATCACACGGGGGCCATTCCTGGGGAAAAACTCGCGGCCATCGAGGCTCATGTGAATCGGCATATTCGTGAGGATGCGGGGGTCTCGGTCCAGGAGTCGAGCTACGAAGAGGCCATTCGCCACGGGGCTCTAGCCTTTTTCGGCGATAAGTACGGCGATCGGGTGCGCGTGGTTAAGATCGGTGATTTCTCGACGGAGCTTTGCGGCGGCACCCACGTTCATCGCTCGGGAGAAATTGGCATTTTCAAGCTTCCATTCGAGGGCGGTGTAGCGGCCGGCGTGAGACGCGTCGAGGCCTTTACGGGTGAGGGAGCCCTGGATCTCATACGAAGCTATGAACAAAAGCTCAAAGAGATCGGCAATCTGGTTCGCGGCAGCACTGACGACACTGTGGAGAAAGTCAGGAAGCTGTTAGAACGCCAGAAAGAATTGGAACGAGAGATCCAAAAATTGCGCGGTCAGTTCGAGAAAGATCAAATTCCCGAGCTGCTGGCTAAGAAGGAATCTGTCGATGGCACAAATGTTTTGGTAAGCCAAGTCGACGGAGTCGACGCCAAACAGTTGCGTGACATCGCCGACCACTTGACGGAAAAGCTCGGCTCTGGTGTCGTCGTGTTGGCCAGCGCCGGCGAAAGCAATGTCAATCTGGTCGCGTCCGTTAGCCCGGACTTGACGCGCCGGTATCATGCGGGAAATATTATCAAAGAATTAGCGCGCATGGTGGGCGGCGGCGGCGGCGGCCGGCCGGATTTCGCCCAGGCGGGCGGCAAAGAGCCCGCGAAGATCGATGCAGCGCTAAAGCGGGCGGAGGAATTAATCCGAGAGTTAAAATGATTGTAGCGATTGGATACGCAAGCATTTTCATCACCTCACAATTTTGCCTACCTTTAATTGCCAACCTCCCCCTGACACGATTGACCGACTAATCGCGTGATCAAGATTCACACCAAGAAATTTTCAGAGAAGACTGCCGGTTTCTGCGACATCATCGACATTACCGCCAAAGTCCGGGAACAGATCGAACAGGAAAAGATTGAGCGCGGGCTAGTGACGCTTTTCGTCTCGGGCTCCACTGCCGCATTGACCACCGTGGAGTATGAGCCCGGCCTGGTCCGCGATCTCAAGGAATTCGTCGAGCAGCTCATTCCGTCGGACCGAAGATACCACCACGATGATCGTTGGGGTGACGACAACGGTTTTTCTCACCTGCGCGCTTCTCTTTTCG
>JAHKKJ010000432.1 GCA_020027655.1 Deltaproteobacteria bacterium
CCCTTACTCAACGGTCGCTACTTTTTTCCCGCCAGTATTTCGTCCAGCAGCTTCATCGCCGGATTGAGATCCTTGGTGTCGGGATCATCGGTATCGAAATAGTTCATCTTGTCGCGGCGCTGTTCGTCTGGCGGGATATGATCTTTGGGAACATCGATTCGGCGCGAATTTCGCGGATCGCCGGGCTGGGATATTACTTTCTGAAACAGCGTCTGGCCTTCGCGCGACAACAACCAGTTGATAAAAACTTTAGCCGCGTTCGGATGAGGCGCGCGATTCATCAACGCGAGCGAGCCGAATGCCGACGATAAATTGACGCCTTCCTTGAAGTGGTAGGGACTGAACTCATCCACCGGCAAACCCTGGTTTTTTGCTTTATAGACCGTTCCACCTTGTATCGGCATACCCACGGCGAATTTCCCCGTGCCAAGCCAGTCAACGGCTTGACGAAGATCGGCGGTTAAAGTGACGTCCATCTCACCGAACAGGCGGCGGAGATATTTGGGACCCAGTTCGGAGTAATAATAAAGAAACTGCCAGGGAATACCTGCGCCGCGAACTTTGCGAATGTCGGTCGAAAGAATCTTTCCCTTAAGTTTGGGATTGAGCAAATCCCAGTAGCTCTTGTACTCGCGCGGATCAAGCAATTGAGTATTGTAAGCCGCGCCCGCGCCCGCCGATACGTTGCCCTCGTAGACGAAAATATATTGACCTTCTTTGTCCGCGTACTTCTGTTTGCCCTCCCACCATTTTGTCGCATCCGTCACCTCCGGCAGGATCAACGCCGACTTAATCGGGTCGAGCATTTTGCCTTGATAAAGAACTTGAAACAGCGAATTTCCACCGCCGTTGTAAACGTCGACAAGATATTTGCCGGCCCGCCGCTCCGCCGAAATACGCTGGGTAAGGTCGGTTCCGGCACCGGTAATGTGAGTTATTTTGATCTTGGGGTAAGTCTTTTGAAATACCCCCGAATCGATAATAGCTCCGTAACCGCCGATAGAGACCATGACCTGTCCTTCCTGCTCAGCTGCCCGCACCGTCTGGTCCCACTCGGATTGCCAGGGGGATTTCGAATCGGCGGCAAGAACGAGTCGCGCAGGACCAATGAGCTGGCAAACTAACAAGAAAAGACCCATGACAAATTTCATCGACTCAATTCTCCACTCGGCAAATCCCATGCTCACAATTTTCCGGTGACCCGTAGAACTCGGACGCGGAAATTGACTCGCGCCAAGGCGCCAAGCACGCCAAGTTCGGAAGGAACAGATAAATAATCTTGGGAGCTTTTTTTGCCATTTTTCTCCGACCTTGGCGGCCTTTGCGTCTTTGCGCGAGATATTCCGACTCGGTTGCGGCTCTGCCGCGCTAGGCATTTTGTGCCTCCCTATTTCCGATTCATCGCCCAGTAAATTTTCTCCGCCGTTAGCGGCAAATCGAACAGCCTCACGCCGCAGGCATCGGCGATGGCATTGGCTATCGCCGCCGCCGTCGGCACGTTGGGGTTCTCGGCGATGGCCTTGCCGCCGAATGGCGTCGGGCCGGTGGGGCTCTCGACCAAGACAGTCTTCAACGGCGGCACGTCGGCGATGCACGGCAACTTGAACTCACCTAAGGTTAATGTCGCGATCTTGCCGTCAATCATTGGATTTTCTTCCATTAATGCAAAGCCAAAGCCGGTCACAACGCCCCCCTCGATCTGCCCCGCCAGCGTGAGATGATTGAGCACCGTGCCAGTATCGTGGGCCGTGGTCAAATTTAAAACCCTCACGCCGCCGGTAGCCGGATCAACTTCCACCTCAGCCACTTGCGCGGCGAAGCCGGTGACCTTCGGCATGTCCTTAGGGACAAAATTGGTCAGGTGAAAGACGGGGCCACCGTTTTCTTTTACAGCCAGCTCGATCATCTTTTGCGTCGTCGTCGACTTTTTGTTGGGCGCCGTGAGCTTGCCGCCCTGCTGCCGAATCTCGTCCGGCTGACAGCCTAACTCGCGGGCCGCCAAATTGATCAGCTTCTCGCACACCTCATCGGCCGATTGTTTGACCGCGTGACCGGAAGTGTTCGTCTGTTTGCTGCCGCCCGTGCCAGGATCGAAAGGCAAGCTATCGGTGTCTTTGAAAACCACGCCAACTTTCTCCGGCGGTAGGCCGAGCGTTTCACAGACCATCTGCTGGCTGACGGTATAGTATCCGGGACCGACATCGGGCACGCCGGTGAGGATGTTGACCTTGCCATCGGCCTCCAGCGTTAATGCCGAGCTCGCTTTCCCTTCCGGCGTGCCGCGATCATAGAGCGCCATGCCCCAGCCGCGGTTTTTCTTCGCTCCGCCCTTCTTCCATCCGGAAGTTTTAACCACGCGTTCCAGCACTTCGCCCATGAGAATATCGGTCCACTTTTCACCCATGGGATTGGCATCGCCGTCGTGCAGAATATTTCTTCGGCGCAATTCGAGAGCATCGATGCCCATCTCTTTGGCGATGATGTCAACCTGCGACTCAAAGGCGAACACGACCTGCGGACTGCCCGGCGTGCGCGTTTGAGTGCAAGGAACCTGATTGGTATACGAGCAATAAGTCTCGCAGCTAATCGCCGGCACTCTATACATGCTCGCCAGGCGCCGCCCTCCAAGCACCGTGACCTGCGGATTCGCTTTTTGTGAGCCATAGGCGCCGCCGCTGAAGTGAATCACCGCCTTGATGGCAGTAAAATTGCCGTTCTGATCGACGCCGGTGCGCAGCGATAAAATCGCCGGGTGGCGGTGTCCCCCTGCGAGTAGTTCATCGGTGTAGTCGAATACCAGTTTCACCGGCCGCTTTGTCGCCTTGGATAAATAATAAGTGACCGGCACGTCAATGAGAGATGCCTTCGCACCGAAATCTCCGCCCACATGCACGATGTGAATCTTGATTTTTTCCTTCGGTACGCCGAAGTCTTCGGCCATCTGGTCGCGCAAACCCCAGGGCCCTTTGTTTGACGGCCACACTTCGACGCGCCCGTCCTCGTGCACGTGTACCGTACAGGCGCACGGCTCGATATAGCCGTGATGAGAAAGGGGCGTGCGAAACGTGTGCTCGAAGATACGCGCAGACTTTTGAAATCCGGCTTCAATATCGCCGTTCTTCCACAACACGTAGGACTGAAGGTTGTGACTCGGCATACCTTCAGGCAATTTGGCCGCGTTGCGATATTTATTTCGGTCCTCATGGATCAGCGGCGCAGTCGGCTTCAACGCCTCCACTGGATCTTCTACGTAAGGCAATTCCTCATATTCAACATCAATGAGCCCAATCGCCTCGTCCGCGATCGCTTCGCTCTCCGCAGCGACCGCCGCCACCCCATCGCCGCACGTGCGAACTTTGTCAAAGGCAAGTACCGGCTGGTCTTTAACCCGCGTGCCGACGAAGATGTCTTTCACATCGGCCCCGGTGAGAACAGCGCGGACGCCCTTCAACGCCTGGGCCTTCGAGGTGTCGACTTTAACGATGCGCGCGTGTGGCACCGAAGCGCGCAGCACCTTAGCCCACAGTAGATCTTCGAACGGCAAGTCCGCCGCGTATTTAGTTTGACCGGTAACTTTCCCTTCCCCCTCGATGCGGGGCAGCGCCTTTCCTATGGTGCGAAATGCCAAGATTCACCTCCAGTATTATTTTCGATACTTCGACTTACTCAGTACAGGTTTTAGATTGCCGAATATCGGAACAAGCATCGGAAACAACGTGCTTCGCGCCGAGACGCAAAGGCGCCAAGAACAACAAATTCGAAGCACGAAATCCGAAACAATTTCAAATGGCCAAAATATGTAAAATTCCAAACAAGCTTCATTCGGATTCGGTGTTTTGGATTTGCCCGATTTGAGACTTATTTGTACCTGAGTTTGTTTCGGATTTCGATATTCAAGTTTCGGATTTTATTGACCTGGTCTCTTGGCACGATAGATTCTTGCCTATTGGCCATTGCCTCGTGCCTAATGCCTGTATTCAGTCGCGGTAGGGACCGCCCTTACGAGCGGCCCCCCGCACGGATCCGTACGTGAGGGATTACCTCATACGGCTCTTACCTCGGGTTCATGTGACGGCCAGCCGCTCGTTGGGATACGGCTTGTCGTACGCACCACAACCCCTGTGACTCGCATCCCCCGGCTCTGTGTCCGGCGCGAGTGCGCTTGTGGTGCGTTCCCCTTGGTCGCCCTCCTTCCCTCTGCGGACTCCGCTGCCAACGCATACGCATCGACTTTGTTCGCCCGCTTCGTTGGTACTATGAGGCCGTCCGACTCCCTGCAGACGTGCATGTCAACATTACGGCTTTTGGCCTTCTTTGACCGTCCCACTCCTCCATCGAGTGTGGGCGTCTGCAGGGCCTCCCGGTTCTCGCGCATGGAGTTTCCCCACATGCCTAGGGTCTCTGACTCCGCGGTGTCGAA